>JAJZPP010000005.1 GCA_021811115.1 bacterium
TGCCCTTTTTGGGTGGCTCTGTCATGGGGAGATCATCGGCCCCCCATTTTTCATATCGCTCACTATTGTCTTCTTAGGCCTTTTCATTTTTTACTTTGAGGAGATATCATCACGAGGACGTGAGAAGGCGGCTCCAGAGGAAAAGAGAGTCGAAGAGCCGCCCCGACTCATTATTCCCCGTGAACCCTCGGTACCCACATGAAACAAGCGGCGGTTCTGCCTCTCGACACCTTTCAGCCCCCAATCGATCGCTTCAGCCGGTTCGTGAAAAGAACCTTCCTAGGCCAAGCGTTCGCCACCACCTCGCTTTTAGCCTTCCTGTGCGTCGCCCTCTTCAGCCTGCTCTTTGGGAGCGATTTTCTCGTGGCCACAGCGGTGGCTCTCGCCATTGCGTGCGCCTTTCTCTTCTACATCCTCCGTCTGTACATCAAGGAACAGGTGGTGCGCCAAGCGCTTACCACAAAGCAGACGATTGAAGAACTAGCAGGGCCTCTTCACCTCGAAACAGAGGAGCTTGCCGACCTGTTCTCTCGGCTTGCGCTCTCGATCCGTTACTTGCCCTCCCATCTCATCACATGGCCGGCCCCCTTTACCTCCCTTGCCACTCTGGCAAACCGTCTCCTCACCTTTGTGGCGTGGAAACCTCTCCACACACTTGCAGAGGTCCTTTTTTTGAGCGCTCTTGACGCCCACATTGCCCGCATTAAGTCGGCCCCAACCAACCTCCACTACCACGCATCGCTTGCCAATTGCTACGTCATGCTCTCCACACACTATCTTGAGCCCCTCAAATCCAAACCGCTCCTCCCAATGCCAAGCCTTTTTATCTCCAAAAAGACCGCTGAAACGCTCACAGAGAAGGCGAGAGCCAGCTCTGCGAGTGCTATTGAGGAACTCTCTATCCTCAGCTCCTTTGCCCCAGAGCAGCTCTGGGTGCATGACCAGCTGGCCATCAGCTACCGTGAGCTCGAGATGCCTGAAAAGGAGATTGAGGAGTGTGAGACCATCATTCGACTGGCTCCTGATGACCATCAAGCGCTGCTCCGCTTAGGCATTCTCTACTTTAGACAGGGGATGAATGCCAAGGGGTTGGAAGTCTTTGAGCGGCTCACCAACATTCAGCCTCTCCTTTCAGAGGAACTCATCGGTCACTACGGTGCCTATAAACCAATCCTAGAACCACTGGCGGCTGGCTCATGAGAATTATTACCGGGAAACTGCGCGGGAAACACATTGCTATTCCAAAGAAGTTCGCTATTAGGCCAACCGCCTCAAAAGTCCGTGCGCAGGTGTTCAACATTGTTGGAAGCCATATTGTAGGGGCCAATGTGTTTGAGCTGTTTGCTGGGAGTGGCGCCATAGGCATCGAGGCGATCAGCAGGGGGGCGACCTTTTGCACCTTCGTGGAATCCAACGTGAGCACCATACGGCTTCTACGCCGTAACCTCGAACTGCTTGGGATCTCACCCCAGGCCAGAATCTTTCCTTTTGATGCGGCACGAGCCGTTCAGAGGGCATCGAGAGCCACAACCCCATTCTCGTTCATTTATATCGATCCGCCCTATGATCAGATTGGGGAGATCCCAGACCTTCTTCAGAAGATTGATGGATCTGTTCCCATGGTGGATGGGACGATCCTCTTCATCGAGTCTCGAACCAACACATTCACGCCTCCACCTCTCACACGCTTAAAACTTGTCTCTTCGAGAACCAGCGGGGGAACAGAGTTGTGGGAGTATGGGATCACCTCGCCCGACGAAGGATGATCATTGAGGCTCCTCCAATAGCGAGTGGTATGATACTGCCCGTTGCAGCTCCCAGAATAGCAACTCCACCCGCAGCCGCCATCGCCACATTTCTTAGGGAGAAGAAACTGGAGACAACTCGATCGGTCTGCTCAGCCACCTCTTTCACCTTTGGGAGAGATACCTGTTTAGGCTCTCTGATAAGGATAAGGGGAAGAGGCTCCACCTTTAATTGAGGAGTTGGCGACCACACCTCAATTCCCGAATCAACACACCTGTCCCACTGGTCGATGGCGCATCCATACAGAAGGGCGCCTGCAATCGCCGTGGCCACTTCATTACCTGTGATTTTTTGTACTTCCTTTTCTGCCTGAGAAACTAGGGCGCGGACAATCCCTGGCCCTGCAACATGCTTTAATGCCCACACCGCCACCTCTTTCACCTCGCCTGCTTGCGGACCACCGGAGGTACATGCTGCTGTCACTGCCGTGACGATAGGGGCAACCACCTCACGCATCACGGGAGACTGTTGCCATGGAGTGGGAAGGTGTTCAGAGAGCATTGCAATAAGATCGTTACAGAGCCGATACGCCATCGCTTGCTGAGCCATTCCCTTCATCTCGGGATTTTCTGCCGCAAGACCAATCAGAAGAGCGCCACCACCAACCACGGCCATGGCTCGTGCCATCGTACCTCCCAGCGAGGAGAGATGGACAGATGAAGCGACCGATTGCTGCCTCGCCGGAGGCTTTTGTTTGTGTCGCACCCTCAGCCCACTCGGTTGAGTTGCGATTGAAATGTATTGAGACAGCTCTTTCAAGGCAGTTTGCATTTGCTTGGGGCCGTCTTTGTACGAGCTACGAAGAGCCCCTTCAAGTGCCTTTGCAGCTTTCAGCTCCTCTGGAGTCGTAGATGGACAAACCCACATATACAGATGGACCAACGCCTCATCAGCTTTCCACCTTTTCTCTGGTTTCATAAAAAGGGGAGGAATCTTTCTATAGAGGGAGATGATCCTTTGTACGTCTTCTTTTGCAACAGGAGATCCATCTCGAGAGCTTTTAAATATGTGCCTCAACCGGTGCCCAACATTTTTCCAAAGCTCCTCTGTCAGCCGCTCGATGAGCTTGGGATCTTTTTTACTCCATTGGGTCACTTGTTCTGCCACGAGTATCAGAGAATCAACATACTGGTCCTCAGCGGATGAGCCCTTACCTGCTTTAGCCATATTGAGAACTTCTACCAGCAACTCCTGAATCACCTTCTCTTTTCCGGCTTCATCCCCTCGGATAATGGTAAATTGCTTTTCCCCCACACCAACTGTAATCTGGGCTTGTCCACTGAGCACTCTCTGTGCGATGGTGGCGGCGCTCGTTCGCTCCCCTGTAACAACATGATCTGAAAGGAATTGAATGGCAGCGATTCTATCGCGGATCTCCATTTTAAGCCTCTCCCTTTGGGAAATATTCGATTATTTCATCAATCTTTTCGCAAATCTTTTTGCTTGTTGCATACCTTTCTCGAAGGTCTTGCAAACCAATTTTTGCGTCTTGAGCATCATCTGGTCTCATTGGAGCCAGAATAGCCAATGGACCCATCAGGTCACCAAGAAAAGAAACCATAGAGTCTTCTGGAGGTACCTTCTGGGAAGCGAAGATTCCTCCCTCAAGTGCCGGAAGCATATTGCTTCCTAGAGTGAACTGTTTCCAACTTCGGTTTTCAGCCATACTAACAAGCACATCTATAAATTTATCCGCCCGGAATGGTGCTGAAATCTTTTGTGCCAGCCCTTGCCCCAGTTCTGAACTCATCCGATTCATTGCCTCTACAACAGATTGTTCTATTTCTGTAGGATTATCCATATTTAAATATTGAGTTTGCAAATCGGCAAAAGCTAAGACCGTGTCCACTTTCCTGAATTCACTTTCTACATCACCGCTCTTATCAATACATGCTAAAGAAGCTCTGATTGTCTCTTTTTGGGCCCCCATGCGTGTACGCACAATGTCCTGTAAGAGAAACAAATCCATCCTGGTACTTTTGAACGCCTCCAGGCCCACGTTCATCGCTCTCTTTCCTAAAGCCTCTAAGAGCTTTGAGCTAAGCGCGAGGGATTGCATAAGGGAGGCAACGGCATCTATATACGTTTTCGTTTGCCTCAGCTTATCAAGAGAAGAAAACTGACGATGCAGAAATGAGTACATGAGCAGCAAAGGAGGGGTTCCTGATCCGATCATTTCCAATGGATAGCCTGGGCTATCTGTATAGAGCGCAATAGATCTCTTTGTAGAGGATGACAGAAGCGCCAGAAATGGGCGGTGATAGGAAGACATAAGGGTTTGAATATTTTTGTCTCTGACTGCATCGGAAAATGCTTCCCAGTCAGCATCACTTGCAAAAGCTTGCTCTTGTCCCGTTCGAAAGGGCCCAACAGCCGCTCGCATACTTACCCAGTCATCGTCCGTAAATGGATTTGTTGCTTCAAAAGGAATATGTTTCGTTTCTTCACGAACCGCTTGAAATGTCAGGGGCCCCTCTTCTGGGCTAATAAAGAACCCTTCTTGTGGGACTATTCTCTTACCTTTTCCTGGTCCCAGACATATTTGAAGGTCTGGTCCTCTCCCTTTCACAGGAAGCAATTTTTGTGCCTCCCTTGCCTGCTGCAAGGCCCCATCTCCTATGCCCAAAGCCACGCTCACTCCGTTTGGCAAGAGAAAGTAGTTCTGCGCACTCTTTGCATCGCCAGCTACCGCAATCAACCGCCCATCCTCAAAAACAGGACAATGCTTCTCACCCTTGTATGCAATTCCTCCAAACACAAATGTCACTCCTGGGTAGACGCGGCTGAGCTCAGCGAGCCCCTTGAATAGTTGTTGAAGCTCCTTTTCGTTCTCCACAGTAAAGGCCTTGACGTCTCCCAAAAAGAGCGGATGGATGGATTGGCGTCTCATCTCTTTAAGCTTGGACAATTCCAGGCAAAGAGTCTGTCTATACGAGGCTATCCTCTCCTCATTTGATTTACAAAGAGCAGGATCACTTCGAATGAGCTCCATCATCCGTGATGCATTCTCCGTAAGACCTTTTGTCAGATCTAAAAGCTTGCGCTTTTGCTCCTTCTCCACTGCCGCGGAGACCCCTTGTCGTATAGTTTCAAGATCATTTTTTATCTCACTAAGCTGCTTCCTTATCTCATTGAAATAGGACGTTCGCACTTTTGAAAAATCTGTCTGCCCAAACCTTTCCCCAAGACGTTTTCTCTCATTTGCATCCATCTCGGATTGGAGCTGTTTCCCAATGACTTCACGAGCCTTGGCAACCTCTTCGTACATCTCTAATATTGCTTTTGCTTCCGTGATGCTTCGGCCTGCTTCAGTGATATCACTCTCCTCACACGGTTTACGGCTCGTTATGATGTTCTTCTGCCCTTCCAATATCGCACAGACACATTCAAGAGAAGCGATTGTACTGATACTTTTCAAAAGAGAATCTAGTTGACCAAGTGTAGCGGTCTTTTGTTGCTCTAATGCTCGGATCTGCTCCGCCTTTTCTTTGCCCTCGTTAAGAGTGATGATCAAACTATCGAGTGCTTTGACCGTTTCGTATACTTTCTCAGCTCGCACTTTTGGAGCCTTTCGAAATAAATCCAAGAATTTCTGGAACAGCCCCTTTGGTTTTCTCGCTTTTGTTGGAAATAACTTTTCGCAATCTGATTTGAAAGCCCCAAGCTCAGCTACCTTCTGTTCAGCTTCTTCTGGTTCTTTCTCGTGATACCCTTCAGCAATAGCCCCCCGAACAATCTCGGTTAAAGCTATATCCCAACTCGTCTTACTATATTCATCTTTTACTTGACCGGGTCCTATTTTGCTAAAATACCGCTTCAAGCGCCAGCCCCAAGGTTTTTGCTTCAGCTCAACAGCTTGGACAGTTCCATGGGACTTTTGAATCGTAAAGTAAAGATCTTTTACAGGCGTCTTTTCTAGAGCCTTCCTTTGGTTGCATAGCGCTAGCAATGCGTCCAAACTGCTAGGGCCTTTAACTGGCTGAAGAGACGACATGAGGCACCCCAGAGTACAGATCCTCGACTTTGTCCAATTTTTGGACAAAGTCGAGGATCGAGTTTCTCTCAGAAATGCGGCAGAAAGAAATTATTTTGCAACCAAAACCTTCTTGCTCACAAGCACATCATTGGCAAAGGTTTGGAGGATGCGAGGCGACCCATCATCGTTATACTTGTTGCATTTCCCGGATCGGAGGCCATCTTTGTACTCCGCCTCAAAGAGAAGAACGCCCCGTGCATTCCAGTTTTGGACGAGGCCATCCAGTTTCCCATGCGCGTAGTGGGCAAGCCCTGAAATTTTTCCATTCTCAAAGTAGGTGTACTCTTCGCCCTCTTGGAGATTGTTGCTAAAGGTCGACTCCTTTTGCACAGCCCCTGTGGCGAAATACCGTATCATACGTCCCTGTTGGAGCCCGTTGAAGTATTCGGCTGTCAAGATAACCCGACCATCGTGACTGAACATTGAGGCGGTGCCATGCCGATTGCCGCCACGGTACGGGATGGAAAGAATTTTGGTCCCAGCCTCGTTGTACTCGGTCAGGTCTCCTTCCAGCAAGCCTTCTTTGAAGGCCGCCTCAACCGCTTTGACACAACCAAAGGTTGGATGGGGCGGATAGTAGATCTGCCACAACCCCTCAGGATGGTTATCATGAAAATACTGAATCTCCTCAACCCCATTGCTCCTGCGGTGGACCACCTTGCCGGAGAGTCGGCCCGATAGATAGCTCGCTTCAAAGAGGAGGGCTCCGGAGATATCAAAACATTTTTTTACACCATCGAGCTGGCCCTTACTATAGTGTGAGACCATCTTCAGGTGGCCATTCTCAAAAAAGGCACGTTGCTCCCCATCATACAACCCATTGACAAAATGCTCCTCTACAGCCAGCCGAACTTGTCCCTGCTCCTTTGGATAAAACCGACGGCGAACCCCCTGCGGCTTGCCCTTCGCAAACGATTCTTCTAGGGCCAAAGAGCCATCCTCAAACCATTCTCTGGTGACCCCGTCCGGTTGGCCACAGCTCCACGTAGCCTGTCGGGCAAGCTGCCCATTGGGGAACCACATCTCCTCAACCCCATCTAAGAGCCCTTTCACATATCGGCATTCGGCCCGCTTCTGATGCTTCGTGTACCACTCTGTAGCCGTACCGTGAGGAACGCCATTCTCATACTCCTCCTGAGCGATGAGGGTGCCATCAGGATCCCACTCAAACGCCTTGCCAATCTGCTTGCCGTTGCACCAGGAGGAACCGCTTTGCTGCGTCCCATTCTCATACCAAGACTGCTCTGCCCCGTTCAGGCGGCCCGCTTTGAAGGTGGCTACGTACTTTTTCTTCCCATTTTCATACCACGCTTCAAAGAGGCCCTCCTTCTCTCCCTTATCAAAACTGCCTCGCTGGCTTACCTGTCCGTTTTCAAACCACTCTTCCTGCGGCCCCTGACGGACGCCAGAGCGGTATTCTGCCTTGATCCGACAACGGCCTTGCGGGAAAAACTCCTCCTGTCTGCCTGAAAACTCCCCGTCTTCAAAGGAGAGCTGCCGCTTCACCCCGCCCGCAGAGTTCCACTCTTCGTAGGAGCCATGCAACTGCCCATCGACAACCGAGTATCGGAGAATACGGTTTTCGTTCTGATCGTACCGCTCTACAGTCCCTTTTCCAGGTTCCTGAAAGGTGGCTACAAGCGCCTTTTTGCCATTTTTGTGAATCTGGAAAGCCTTCCCAATAGGCTGTCCATGCAAAAACTCCTCGCTTCCTATCTGGTTGCCTTGGCTGTCATACTCACTCTCAACCCCTTCCTTTTTTCCCAGGCGGTACCTCACCTTTCGCTCCTCATTCCCATTTGCGAAAAATCGGATATGCATTCCAACCGGGATGCCGCAGGAAAAGGTTTGGCGCTCCAGCAGCTTGCCCTCCTCGCTATAGGAGGAAGAGGCTGGCTGCTTGACCGACTCGCCATGCAGCAGCCCATTCTTCCAGATCGAAAGCTCTTTGACCTGGCCATTTTGCCACCAGACGATCCTCTTGCCCTCAAGTAACCCCCTCACAAAAAGGGCTTCCGATTCTCTTTCCCCACTCTCGTAAAAGGTACGTGTTTCTCCGTGGAGCTGCCCATTTTCATAGTGAACCTCATGGCACAGCTTGCCAGAGGGCCAGTACGTCTTCATGACGCCATGGAGCATGCCATCAGCGTAGGATGCCTCAAAAAGCAGGCCACCGCTCTCTCCATACATCCGCTCAGAGCCACTCTGTTTGCCACAATGCATTTGGGCGACGCGCTTCATATCGCCACTCTCATAGTACTCGACACACAGGCCATGGGGCACTTCTCTATCCTGTTCGTTCCCTGTATATGGCTGTAAATCGGTCTCCTCAATGAGCTCGCCTGACGGAGCGTACCGCAGCCGTTTCACAGGCCAATCATGATCTGGAGTACAGAGCAGAATCTGCAATGGGATGCCGTCGGCAGATCGCTCCACAACACGGGTCTGCCATTCTGGACGAAACGGGAGGGCACTTTGAGCAAAATCGGGAAGCGGATCACCGGTAACGGATGAAAAAGAATCATTGGCGACCGCAAAAATTATACATGTTGAAAAAAGGAGGGGTAACCCCAGCCACCGTTTCATATGTTTACCTCAGAAAAGTACAAGATGCCCAGTATACCAAAAGAAATGTTTGGAGAAATGGTATAAAAAAAAGTGTCGACTAGGTATGAGAGGTAAAAAAAGGAGAGTTAAAAATGTCTTCCGTCTTGCGAGATCAAGTACAAAAGCTGACACAACTTCGTCACGCGGCATGCTCGCTCTCGCACAAGCGCGCCGAGCCTTCCACCGTTGCCAGTATCATTTTAGGTGGAGGACAGGGAACTCGCCTCTTCCCGCTCACGCAGAGCCGATGTAAACCGGCTCTTGTCTTTGGTGGTCGGTACCGTATTGTCGATATTCCCATTGCCAACTCGCTGCACGCTGGAATCACAAAAATCTTCATTCTAACCCAGTTTTTAGCCAGGTCGCTCCACCGTCATATTTTTAACACGTACCGTCAGGATGCCCTGTCTCCTGGATTTATTGAAGTGCTATCGGCTGAACAAAAGCCAACCAAATGCGATTGGTTCCAAGGAACCGCCGACGCTGTCAGACAAAACATCGAATACCTCCTGGAAACCTCTGCTGAATTCTTCCTCATCCTCTCGGGCGATCAGCTCTACCGTCTCGACTTCGACAAACTGCTCCGCTGCACAGAACAAAGCGATGTGGATGTGTGGGTGGCCACTCTCGCCGTCACTGCCAAGGATGCACCCCGCCTAGGCATCATGAAGATCGATGAGAGTAATCACATCGTCGACTTCTACGAGAAGCCAAACACCCCAGAAGCTCTTGAGCGAATGAAAACCTCTGCGTCGGCAATGCACCAATTGGGCCTTGCCCATGGGGAAGGAAAAGAATTTTTGGGTTCCATGGGCATTTACCTCTTTCGCCGTTCTGCCCTCGTAAAACTCCTTGAAGAGGATCCCAGAGAGGATTTTGGGAAACACCTGATTCCGACCCAAGTGAAAAAGGGAAGAATTGGCGCCTTCGTCCACGAAGGGTACTGGGAGGATATTGGGACGATCGAGTCATTCTATGAAGCCAATCTTGCCCTGAACAAAGAGAATCCTCCGTTTACATGCCACGACGATGCCCATCCGATCTTTGCCACCAACTCTAACCTCCCAGGACCCCATGTCAGGGCATGCCACATCGAGTCATCCACACTGTGTGAAGGGTCGATTATCGAAGGTGAGAGGATTTCCAACAGCATCATCGGGCAGCGGAGCGTCATCAAGCGTGGAACGGTGGTTGAGGACTCCTACTTGATGGGCAACGATTTTTACCATTTTGAAAATACGGAGACGGCCGCCGAGCTTCCTACCTCTCCGCTTATTGGGGAAAAATGTCTGATCAAGAGGGCGATTATCGATAAAAATGTCTTTCTTGGCAATCGAGTCCAGCTGATCAACAAGCACAACATGCGCACCTTTGATAGCGCCCACCTGTACGTCCGCGATGGAATCATCGTTATCCCTCGAGGCACAGTCATCCCCAACGATTTTGTGTTCTGATGTTCAGCCTTGTATTCGTGTATACTTTTCAGATAGTACCTGCTACCATTTTCCAATTGCAGTTTTCAAAATCAGGGAAATGGGCACGGGGAATTTCTCCACCACAAAAGCTCACCGCGAACACAGAGATTTGTCTCTCTGTGTTCGCGGTGATCTTTTGTGGAGCCATTTTACTTGCTTTTACCACGCCAGGAGAGCAGGCAATCACAGGCAGTCCATATTGCCCTCCGCTGCTTTCAGAAGAGCAAAGAAGGGATGATGTTCAGCTTCAAAAGTACGACTTGGATCTCCGAAGGTATATGATCTACCACTTATGTCCAAATTCCACATTGCCCGCCAAGACAGAATTTACCCAGCTAACGGAGCAAGTCGCCACGAATTTGATAGCACGCCTCATTCCAGAATCCTCTGCAGAAACCAAACGCTCCATTTCTTAGAGATCTTCTTACACACATATTTGGGGAAGAAAAAGTCGCCATCAAAGATCCCTCATGGTATACCCATGGCCGGTACCGAGGCAAAAAGGGGGTTTCATTGATCACCCATACGTGCGGCGAAGCGTATACTCAAAACATCCTCACTGGCGCAGATCCGTTAGCAAAAGATGCTCTTGAGGGTTTGTGTGGCAATGCGGCAGACGGATTGTCTCGAGACAATCCGCAGCTTTTTGAGCTTGTGTATCCGTAAAAGGTGGCTATGCGTATTTGGGCTCTTTCAGACCTTCACCTCTCCTTCGGTGTACCAAATAAGACGATGGATCCCTTTGGTCCTGAGTGGAAAGACCATGCTGCCAAAATAAAAACTTCCTGGGATGGGCAGGTTTCTCCTGAAGACCTCGTCCTCATCCCGGGGGATATTTCATGGGCGATGCGCCTTGCTGAAGCTATGCCCGATCTGCAGTGGATCCACGAACGACCAGGCACCAAGGTCATCATTAAAGGGAATCACGATTACTGGTGGGGATCGCTGAAAAAAGTCCGAGAAGCGCTTCCCCGCTCCATTCACGCCATTCAAAACGATGCGATCTGCTTTGGTGATATTGCGATTGGAGGGGCCAAGCTTACCGACTCTCCTGAATACACGTTCGACCAGATCATCGAATGCAAACCCAACCCGAAAGCTCGAGAGGATCG
>JAJZPP010000006.1 GCA_021811115.1 bacterium
AAAAACCGCCTTGATCACCCCCATTCTCATCATGCTCACTACCGCAGCCTTCTTCGGATGCCTCTTGGGAGGGGATGCCATCGCCCCCTTCGTCTCTGTTACGCTCGGTACGACACCGTTGGCTCTCGCTGTCCTCTTCGGTTCGCTCCAAAACTGCATCTCGAAGGCAGCCAAGTTTTCAGTCTTTGATGTCACCAAAGAGATGGCGTTCATCCCACTGGATCCAGACCACAAAATGAAGGGGAAGGCGGCGATTGATGGCATCGGCTCCCGATTGGCAAAAGCAGGGGGATCGGTGATCCATCAGGGCTTGCTGCTCCTCTTCGGCACCCTGGTGGCGTGCGCCCCGTATGTTGCGGTCATTGTCATCGGCGCCACGATCGTGTGGATTCTCGCTATCCGCACTCTTGGGAAACAGTTACAACCCGCGGTCACCGAACCGGTCACCAATTAGGCGACGCCTTAGGATAAGTTCGGGTAGTGCGAGCCCACCGACAAGCAGGAGGGCTCCGAACAGAAGAGTGGGAATAGGCAGTGAGAGGCATACCAGGCTCAAGATAACAATCTGGAGGGCTGTTGCCGCCTTGCCGCACCAAAACGCCCTAATGGTCCAGCGGCTCCATCGACCCGTCACGACCAAAAGTCCGGCAAATAGAATCAGAGCGATATCTCGTGAAAACAGAATGGCTATCTGCCCACTCTTGAGCCTTCCCTCCCCCCACAGCACATACATGAGGCTGAAAATGAACGCCTTGTCACCCAGAGGATCTAAAATGGCGCCAAGCTGCGAAGAGACCTTCCATCGTCTCGCAAGGTAGCCATCTAAAATATCGGTTACTCCCGCTATGACGAGAAGCCACGCCCGCCAGGAGGATGGGCAGAATAAGACAACGGGCGCCAGGAATAAACGGATACCACTCAGCAGATTGGGAACAAGTGCGTAAACAGACATGACGCTACCCTTCGACAGCCTCTTGACGAGCCAGTCGCCACCAGATGATCCAGGCAACGATGGAAACGGCTGTAGCAATACCCACGGTGTAGCCTACCGATGAAAGAAAGTTTTGGAGACGATCGTAATTTTCGCCGCATCGAAAGGCGAGGTAAAAAATAAGCGAAGAGAAGGCGAGGCATCCAATGCCGTCGCCGAGTAAAAAGCGACCAAAATGCATTTTCCCGGCTCCAGCCGCCATGAAGACACTATTTCGAATACCAAACGGAATAAACCGTCCAATGAAGAGGGTTAGAAAGCCGTACCGAATGAAGAACCGTTCAATCAGGGCTTTGCGTCTACCTGTGAGCGTATCCTTGGAGAAAAAGTGGGCTGTGAGTTTATGGCCAACCCCTCGTCCAATCCAGTACGCGATCCAATCCGAGAGGTACGATCCGAAGAAGGCGGCAAGAAAAAGGGGGACCGTTTTCTCAGGTAAAACGGTGCTGGCAAGGACCCCGCTCGCGATCACAAGTACATCTTCGCTAATGGGGAGACTACAACCGGTCAGCAGCAAGAGCCCAAAGAGTAAAAACGGCGCATGATCCGCATGAAGGGTGAGCCACTCTGCTATAGATTCAATCATACCTACCTGGAACCGACAATCAACCTTTAGTATACCGTATACGACTGTTTTGAACAATGGTCAAAAAATTTTTCTATTTGATGCAACACTCCTTAAAACGCCCGACTACCTAGGAAATGAAAAAGTGCAGGCAATGACTGCACTAATTAGCTGGACGCATAACGTGATTCTTCTATCCAAGTGCAAGGATATACTTGAGCGCGAATTTTACATGCGAATGATTAGGAAAAATAGGTGGAGTTATCGAGTCCTTTTGAACCAGGCCGGAGGAATTGCATTATATTCTTCTTTGAAGATACCATCACACATTCAAAAAGAGGAAGCGCACATGACACATCCCCCTTTGTTGTGGAACCCTATCAATCTCATCGATGGAGAGGCCCATTGGGTCGGGTGGACACTTGGGTACATCATCGGAGCCATCATTCTTTCTAAAGCGGCCGGGACCATTCTGCGAATGGTCTCCTCACGCTTGAAGAGCCCTCCGTTCACGATCTTCTCAGAGGCTTTTCTCACCCCATTCATCACTCTCCTCTGGTATCTGACAGCCCTCTTTTGCATTGACCTTGTCACGGACAACCTCCTCTCACAGGCCCATCCAAAACTGTGGATCTCCCTCCTCAACACCCCCGCAGTTCTCACCATAGGCTGGTTCTTGATCCGCTTCAAGAACCGATACATTGCCCACACGATGGAAGAACGGGCGCTCGCTGGGAAAATACCCGACGCCAACTCGATGCTGGCCGTATCTAAAATTTTTACTGTTATTATCTGTATCATCGTGGCATTCCTCCTCAACGACATGACGGGGCTCAGCTTGACCACCCTTCTGGCCTTTGGTGGTGTCGGAGGCTTGGCCATTGCCTTCGCCTCACAAGAAATTGTCTCTAATTTTTTTGGTGGGTTTATGATCCACATGACACGGCCATTTCTACTCGGAGAAGCCGTCTCTATGCCGACACAAAATATTGAGGGGACGGTGGAAGAAATAGGGTGGTACCAGACGCGGATTCGATCGACGGCAAAAGCAGCCGTATACGTTCCAAACTCGCTCTTCTCAAAGGCGCTTCTCATCAACAAGAGTCGCATGACCCACCGGCTGATCGACGATTCGATCCTTGTCCAAGTCACCCCACTTGGTTCACTCTCAGTTCTCATTCAAGACATAGATGCCTACCTAGCCAAACACCCTCGGCTGGATCATAGCGAATGGGCTGGAGCCCGCATCAGATCTCTGCAAGGCCCTGTCTGCGAACTTGGGTTGTACGGTCTCACAAAAGCCCCGACGATAGATGATTTTTACCACATTCGTGATGGGGTGCTCTTGCATGTGGCGGAGCTGGTAGCCTCTCGTGGAGGCCAGTTGTCTTCCGCCAATGTGGTCACGGCATCGCTATCGAGGTCATAACCTGGCAAGTGCTCAAGAAGTTGCCCCGGAGGGGACCCCCCCTTACCTCAACTTTTTCAGCACTGTGTTCTGGAGCTTGGTCCTCACCTCAACTTCTTGAACACTTGCCAAAAAATATATGGTTCCGCTAAATCCATTTAAAAAGAGAATCTCTTCCTCTTCCAACAACAAAGGACACGCCATGCCCTCTTCTGATTCGTTTTTCAAAGACGTTTTTCGGAGTTTCTTCAAAACGTTTGTGAAAGTCATCGCCTTTGTCATAGCCCTGTTTGTTATCGTCGTCGGCCTATCGACACTATCATCTGGAGGCGGTCGCTACACAACAACAGAAATGTTGCCAAACCATAACTGGAAAATCCATTCCTTCTCAACAGAGACGCCAACCATCGTCCAAATCCCCATCCAAGGAACCATTGGGCTCAATCGAGTCACAACCAAAGAACAATTGCAACACGTCATCTGCGATCTCATTGAGCTGGATCTTAAACCAGGCATGCTCAAAGCTATCCTGCTCAACATCAACTCTCCCGGAGGAACCGCTGAAGATTCCGATGCGATGATGCGCATGTTGATGGAATTTAAACAAAAGATGAAAATCCCCGTATACGCCTATGTCGACGGCCTGTGTGCCTCTGGCGGCCTTATGGTCTCCCTAGCAGCCGATAAAGTTATTGCGAGCTCACCAAGCCTCATCGGTTCCGTTGGCGTCATTCTCTCCCCAGCGTTTAACTTCTCTCAGACCATGGAGAAAGTAGGCATTCAAGCGGTTACCATCCATGCTGGGAAAGGCAAGGATGAGCTGGACCCATTCCGTCCCTGGACTCCCGACGAGGCGGCCCCCATACAAGCCATCACAAATGGCCTGTACGACCGGTTTCTCTCCTTAGTGACAACCCATCGCCCCCGTCTTACGGAAGAAGACCTTCGAGACATGGGCGCCAAAGTGGTTTTGGCAAAAGAGGCGCTCGATCTGGGCTTCATTGATGAGATTAATGACTCCTACCCCAACGCCCTCGAACAGATGGCCTCATCGCTTGATATCGTGAACAACTACCAAATCATCGAGCTGAAACCTACCATCTCGCTTTCGGAGCTCTTCTCTTCGGATACCAGCGTGATCATGCGAGGCGTCATGCACCACCACCTGCGTGTTCCGGGAGATATTGATCCGGAATTACAAAATAAAGTACTCTACCTATACACAGGTTCTAAAAAGTAGTTCTTTGACTCTCCAAACAAAGGTGGCAGTGTGTCCGAGAAGGACATTTTTCTCCTCATAGATGCCTCCGGGCTGATTTACCGCTCTTTCTTCGCGCTCCCTCCCCTCACGTCTCCAGCAGGCAGGCCAACAGGGGCCCTCTTCGGATTCATACGGTCTTTTTTGAAGGTGAACACCAAACTCTCCCCAGCTCACCTCATCGCCGTCTTCGATGGGCCTGAGAATAAAAAATCTCGACTCGCCCTCTACAGCGACTATAAGGCGACCCGAAAACCGACCCCAAATGAGCTCATTGAACAGATTGAAGAGGCAAAAAAGTTCTGCACCCTCTTTGGCATCCCCATGCTCGCAGAACGGGGCGTTGAAGCCGATGACACGATCGCCTCCATCACCGAGTGGGCGGTTCGTGAGACTCCTTCCACCATTTTCCTCTGCTCAGCAGACAAAGATCTGGCCCAGCTGGTCTCAAAACAGGTGCGCATTATCAATCCTGCCAAAGAGGATAAGATCCTCGATGAGGCCGGAGTCGAAGAGGAGTGGGGGCTTCGGCCAGACCAGATGTGCGACTACTTTGCGCTCATTGGAGACGCTTCTGACAATGTTCCTGGAATTGAAGGCATCGGCCCAAAGACGGCTGTAGCGCTCCTCAAAGAGTGGAAAACATTAGATGGGCTGCTCGCCAATGTCGATGCGATCCCCGGCAAAAAAGGGGAGCACATCAAGGCTGGAAGAGAGTCGGCCCTCTTGAGTAAACAGCTGGTTGTTCTCGACCGATCGGTAAAAGTTCCCCATACAATCCAGTTTTACGAGAGGCAAGAGCCGCACACCCAAGAGCTGTACCATTTCTTTCAGGAAAAAGGGTTTAAAACCCTCGAGCCGCTCCTCTCAACACCCCTCCCTCCCGATGTCCCTCCTCCCTGTCAGCACGAGATCATCACGACCAAGGAAGATTTGGATCGGCTGATCTCCTGGCTTGAAAAAAAATCAACCATCGCTATCGACTGCGAGACGACACGTTTGGATGAGTTTAGCGCTGAACTGGTTGGTATTGGCCTCGCCTCAGAGCCAACCCACGTTTTCTACATCGACTGCCGAACAAAACTTTCAGGCGAAGAGGTGGTGAAGCGGCTGAATACTGTGATAAAAAAGAACGGCATTCGCCTCATTGGCCACAATATCAAGTACGACCTGCATGTCCTGACCCGTTTTGGGTTGGAAGTTCCCAAACTGGATTTTGATACCCTTCTGGCCTCCTGGCTCCTCTACGCCCACGAACGCAACCACAACCTGGATGATTTGGCCCGCCGTCACTTTCACAAGGAAAAGATCCCGATTGAGTCGCTCATTGGGAAGGGAAAACAGACCAGATCCATGGCCGAGGCGCCCGTCCCAGCGGTGGCCGCCTATTGTGCCGAGGATGTGGAGTTCACGTTGCGGCTCAAAGAGCTGTTTGAGCAAGAGCTCAAAGAGACCCACATCGACAGGGTGTTCCGCAACGTCGAGATGCCGCTGATTCCGGTGCTGCTCCGTATGGAAAATAATGGCGTCTATGTCAATGTAGACCGCTTACACGCGATCCAGACCATTATCGACCATTCGCTCGAAGAGGTCCAAGCAGCTATCTACACGATGGCTGGAAAAACGTTTAACATTAACTCTCCAAAGCAACTCAGCGATGTGCTCTTCGTCGACTTAAAGCTTCCCAAACAAGGGAAGGGAAAGCTACACCTCTCTACCAACATCGAAGTGATGGAGGAGCTCTCCCTCTTCCATCCGATCGCCCAAAAGATCATCGAGTACCGCCAGCTCGACAAACTCAAATCAACCTACCTGGAAACCCTTCCCAAGCAGATTCGGGCCGATAGTGGCCGCGTCCACTGTCGCTTTGCCCAGTCGGGCACCGCAACCGGACGGATGGCATGCCAGGATCCCAACCTCCAAAACATCCCTGTGAAGAGCGAACTGGGCAAAGAGATCCGATCCGCCTTCCAACCTCAGCAGCCCGGATGGGTCTACGTCTCTGCCGACTACTCCCAGATAGAGCTGCGCCTCCTCGCCCACATCAGCAAGGACCCAACCCTCATTAAGGCGTTCACAGAAGAGATGGATATCCATGCCCTGACGGCGGCAGAAATCTTTGGCGTCAGCCTCTCCCAGGTCACCGACGATATGCGCCGGCGCGCCAAGGCGGTCAACTTTGGAATCCTCTACGGCCAGCAGGCGTACGGCTTGGCACGAGAGCTCCACATCTCGACGAAAGAGGCCCAAGAGTTCATCAATCGATACTTTGCCCGCTACAGCACCGTGCAGGGAGTGATCGCTGAAGCGAAAGCAAAGGCCCACAGGACTGGCATGGCTGAAACGCTCACAGGCAGAAGGCGGCTCATCCCCGATATTAATTCCTCAGACTTTTTCATCCGCGCGGCCAACGAACGGCTTGCTGTTAACACTCCCTTCCAAGGAACTTCGGCTGACATCATTAAGATGGCCATGATTGCCATTGATCACGCCTTAGTACACGACGCGATGCGCACCATGATGGTGTTGCAAATCCATGATGAGCTGCTCTTTGAGGCTCCAGAAGAGGAGCTGGAGAGGTTACTGCCTCTTATTAAGGAGAAGATGGAAAACGTGATGTCACTGGCTGTCCCATTACGAGTTGACATCAATGTTGGAAAAAATTGGAAAGAGTGTTAACGTTGAAAAGAATTGCTGTAACAGGCTCCATTGCTTCTGGCAAATCAACAGTGTGCCAGCTCTTTAAGCAGCGGGGAGCCGTAGTTGTAAGCGCCGATAGCCTTCTCCACCACGTTTTCACAGCGGACACAAGAGTTGGAAAGACCATTGTGTCACTGTTTGGGGAGAATGTTATTACAGAAGGAACCATTAATCGTACGCTCATTGCAGAAGCCGTTCGTGCTCACCCCCCATTATTGGATAGACTCGAAGCCATCTGCCACCCATACGTCAACCAGGAAATTCAAAGAGAGTATCAAGAGGCGTGTCAAAAGAAGCCTGATGGGCTTTTCGTTGTTGAAATCCCTCTCCTCCTCGAATCGAAATTCCCCCTTGCCGATTGGTTTGACACCATCATCGGGGTCGTGGCCGACGAGCAGAAAGCAAAAGAGCGGTACGTGCAACATGGTGGCACCGAAGAGCAGTTTTTGTTTCGTCGGGAAAGACAACTGAAGACTGAGGAGTTGATGAGGAGAGCCGATTGTGTACTCTTCAACAATGGAACGCTAGAACAACTTGCCGCCGAAGTAAATAAATTTTTATATGCATTTAGGTAAAGAGGAGCACCATCCAAACTTTATGGATCAACAAGAACCCGCAACACCGGCTGAGATTCGTCCGGAAGAACCCTTACTACCCCCAACCGAACCTGTCGTCTACCCAGGTGAGTCTGCCCCCAACGTTACGAGAATCTCTGACCTCCAACGGATGAACATCGACCAGTTAAACCACTACGCCAAGCAGATCTGGCTTCGCCACTTGGGCTCCATGACCAAATCGCAAATGGTCTTTGAGATTGTCAAGGTTCTTTCTGAACGGCCCCAAGAGGTATTGTACGGGGATGGTGTCCTGGAGATTCTCCCAGACGGGTTTGGGTTCTTACGCTCGCCAAACTACAACTACCTGCCCTCCGCAGAAGACATTTATGTCTCTCCAGCCCAAATCCGCCGTTTTGACCTCAAAAAGGGGGACTCTGTCTCCGGCACGATTCGGCCTCCAAAAGACAAGGAAAAGTACTTTGCCCTCATCAAGGTCGATAAGATCAACTTCCAAAACCCTGAGCGGGCTAAAGAACGGATCCACTTTGAAAACCTCACTCCACTCTATCCTGAATCACGCCTCGTCATGGAGACGACAAAAGAGAACACGTCGACACGAGTGCTCGATCTTGTTGCCCCAGTAGGAAAAGGGCAGCGAGGGTTGATTGTGGCCTCTCCCCGTTCTGGTAAAACCATCATCCTCCAGCAGTATGCCAACGCCATCGCCCTCAACAATCCAGAATGCATCCTCATGGTACTCCTGATCGACGAGCGTCCTGAAGAGGTGACTGACATGCAGCGCATGGTGAAGGGGGAGGTCATCTCATCTACCTTTGATGAGCCTCCTGAAAGGCACGTACAAGTCTCAGAGATGGTGATTGAGAAGGCGCGTCGACTCGTGGAGCATGGACGCGATGTGGTCATCCTCTTGGATTCGATCACCCGTCTGGCGCGCGCCTACAACTCCGTACAACCCCATTCAGGCAAGATCTTGAGCGGCGGTATCGATGCCAACGCCCTCCACAAACCAAAACGGTTCTTTGGCTCTGCCCGCAATATTGAGCAGGGCGGATCGCTCACCATTTTGGCGACAGCCCTCATCGACACTGGCTCCAGAATGGATGAGGTCATCTTTGAAGAGTTTAAGGGAACAGGCAACATGGAAGTGGTCCTTGACCGGCGTCTGGCCGAGCGACGGCTCTTCCCGGCCATCGACATTCTCAAGAGCGGCACGAGGAAGGAGGAGAACCTCTACCATCCGGATGAGCTCAAGCGGGTCTACAAGATGCGCGAAGCGGTTGCTGATCTGTCGAACATCGATGCGATGAACCTGCTTTTAGGGCAGTTGAAAAAAACAAACAATAACATCGAGTTCCTCCTTAGCATGAAAGATTAGGAAGAAAAAGTATGGCGAAGAAACCATCCCCTGCAGAGGGCGGAAGCTCTCTATTGAAACGGTTCTTTTGGCTCTGCTTGATCGTTCTCATTGGCGTGGGAGCCTTTTGGGCGTACCGACATAAGGAACGGCTCGAGCAGATGGTCTACTCAAAAGACCATGAGGACACTATTGAGACGTTCGAAACGGCGATCCAACCAGAAGAGCTGCTCGCCCGACAGAGTCGGCTCCTGCTCACTCCTCAGCACTCATTTGGGACGGTTTCGCTCCTGTTTGCTCCACACCTACTCCTCAACGTAAAGTACAGCCTGGATGGCAAGACCTCCAAAGCGTGCACCGCGCTGTGGGATCTTACCGATGGAGAGCTTGTCCTCAACACCAATAACTTTGACCACTCACAAGGGTTTGCCGACTGCCTCGTCTCAGAAGCAAGCGCCGATGATTTTCGTATTCTCCACACGCTGGCGATTCGTGGAGGGGCGCTCTCGAAGGAGATGATCTGTAAGGAGCTTGGAGGGGATGATTCGGTTATTTGTGAGCGAATCGAAAACCTAAAAAAACGGCACCTTGTCATCGTCTCGAACGACATTGTGCGCATCCATGTGGAATCGCCGCTCATCAAACTGGAGCCGGCTACGCTCATCACGCGGCCATTTGTGCAGAGGACCATCATCTACAAGTCGTTGTTGAATGCCCAATACACCATTGCCGACATTGAATCGCTCGTCCAAGCCGCCTTTGGCTCCGATCTGGCCATCCGTTCGACCCGTCTCGTCTTCATTCCCATCTACGAGATCCAAGTGAATAACCCCGACGGTTCGAT
>JAJZPP010000007.1:0-6486 GCA_021811115.1 bacterium
GAACCAGGTGGGGAAAGAACTTTGAACAAAGCCTTCTACGGGTCTCTAAAGAGGCAGGCTTACTCGAAGAGTATGTCCAACAGCAGCTCCAGGAACGGTTTCAATTTCGAGAGTTCCATGGGGGTATTGTGGCCACTGCCACACCCAATTCCTCTCTCCATCCGTTTATCGTCTCTCGGTTGATCGATTTCCTCGTCACGAAAGCGCAGTTCTGCCTCAGTCGAATGCAACTGGAGCGGGCGGCGGATGTCTTCTGTTCAGCGAGCGCTCAACCCAAGCAATTTTTTGCTGGAGCTGGGGCGCTCTATGCAGAACCCCACTGTTTGACCGTCTTTCGAAGGGCTCCAGCACCCCTTTCTGAAAAGATGTGTGAGGCTGAAGAGGGGAGTTTTTCTTACCATTCATGGGAGATCGCATGGAGGAAGGCTGTCTGCAAAAAGTCGGCTCCACACCACTGGACAGATCTGTTCTCTTCGAACGAGCTCTCTTTCTACATCCCTGCAGAGCCATTTACGATCTGTGGAACCAGCGATCGATTGTTGCGGGACCTTCCTCGAGCCGTCGAGAAATCACCCTCAGCCTTGCGGAGGTTTGTCCCGGCGCTTCTTCAAGGAGGTCATGTTGTCGTCGATCTTTTGAGCGGCTATCAGATACCGATGCCTCTTGATGAGAGCTGTTTAGAAATTACGATCTCTCAATCAGCCTCCACAGATCGTTAAAATTGGGAATTTATAAATGAATAACTCTCTCCTATGCTGATGATCTTTTTCGCATATGCCAACAATTTTTTGAGTAAGGACTTCGAAAGAAGATAATAACTACTGTAAATGAAAGCAAGAGATTGTTTGCTTCTTGTAGATATACCCATTTCATGCATATCAACCCAAGGATAGGCGAATCTCAACAGGGGGCGCGAATTTGGACTAGCAGAAATTCTTCGAATCGGGTAGGATTCGGTAATTTGAGGGTGGATTTGTTGGTTTTGCTGCAAAAATCCTAACATCCAGATATAATCCTTCACACATAACCATTTGATGTTTTTTAGGTGTTCATGAACGACGGCAAAAAGCCAGAGCAAGGAAAGGCGCTTGCACAGTCTCTTTTTTTTATCTTGTTGGGAGGCCTCTTTATTCTCATGATTCTCCAGGGAATCTTAGGAGAGAAAACGGCCCACATTTCCTTCAGTTACCAGCTGGAACACCTTGTCAACCTGGATCTCATCCAGCCTGAGGAATCGAGGAAAACAGCCACCAATGCCAATCTCGTCACGTTCTCCGGCCGATTCCGAGAAGACAAGACTGAGGTTGGAAAACAACGGTTTCGCTACATCGAGCTGATCGAAGAGCAAAACTCCCTCAATCTCGAGCTGTCCCATGTGGAACAGGAGATGCAGCAGGAACGGAAGCGCATTGAGAGCGCTGCAACCCTCTTTTTGACCTGTTCTGGCCTTCCTGTCCCACCCACCGGTTATGCCGTTTTCAGCGAGTACTTCGATACGCCAGACCATCAGAACAGAATTGTCATTTCAAATCTGCCTCTGACGGCCGCCCCGACCTACCTTTCCCTCCTCAATGATGAGGAGCATGGCATCCCAGACCAACAGGTTGACAACCACTTACGAGCCTTATCATCCATTGTGGCAAGTCTTCGGTCCCCCCTCTTAGGTATTGGCGACGATGGGATGAAGAGAACGCTCCGAGATGTGGATCAATCGCTCCAAAATGGACTCATGACCGATACGAGCGTCGAAAACCGCAGAACCGTTTTTGCTTCCTCACTGCGCAGTGTGGGTACCATTGTAGAGGCTCTTGATCAGGTTCAGGACCATGTTCGTCTCAAGGAACTCCGGAGTGTGCGCGACTATTCGAAGAGTCTTGATCAGTTTTCAGAGCTCTCGAAGAAAATCGATGAGAATACCCAACGGCTGGAGCGCGCTTATCCAGCTGTCGCCGATTATGTCTGGTTCTTCAATAACGAAGAGGTTTCTTCTCGCATGCTGGCCAAAGAGCCGCCCGATGTGTTCCATCAGTGGTTTGTGGCTGCCAAAGAGGAGTGGAACCTTTTTGACGCCAATAAGGGAGGGGTGTTCAAAGCCCCAGACCAACCCTTGAACAAGGTTTTGGAAAAGACATTTAAGAGTGAAGAGCTTCCCGCCAATTACATCGGCTACCTCTTCAGCATCGCCCCGCTCCTGCTTGTCCTCTTTTTGCTCTACTTTGCCTTCTCACGCCAAGTGAAGGGGATGGGCGGCAATCCGCTCGATTTTGGCCGCTCTCCAGCCCGCCTCTATCCCAAGGGCAGCAACCCGATCACATTCAAAGATGTGGCGGGGATTGATGATGCTCTGGAGGAGCTGCAAGAGATTGTGGAATTCTTAAAGGCGCCCCAAAAATTTACATCGCTCGGGGGGCGCATCCCCAAAGGCGTCTTGTGCATTGGGCCTCCGGGCACAGGCAAGACACTGATTGCAAAAGCTGTCGCCGGCGAGGCCGATTGCCCATTCTTCTCCATCTCTGGGTCCGACTTTGTCGAGATGTTTGTGGGTGTAGGCGCCAGCCGCATTCGCAAAATGTTTGAAGATGCCAAGCGGAATGCACCGTGCATCATCTTTATTGATGAGATCGATGCGGTAGGTCGCCACCGGGGCGCTGGCATAGGTGGAGGCCATGATGAGCGGGAGCAGACGCTCAACCAGCTCCTCGTGGAAATGGATGGATTTGACACCCAAGAGGGGATTATCATCATTGCTGCCACAAACCGGCCTGACGTGTTGGATAGGGCCCTGTTGCGTCCTGGGCGATTTGACAGGCAGGTGATGCTCTCCTTACCCGACATTAAAGGTCGCTTTGAGATCCTGAAGCTGCATGCGCACAAGATTAAGCTAGATCCGGATGTTGACCTCATGGTGCTGGCCAAGAGCACACCTGGCTCCTCGGGTGCCGACTTAGCCAACATGCTCAATGAGGCGGCCCTGCTTGCAGCCCGGAAGAATCGTACTGCGGTCACGATGGATGAGATCTATGAGGCTCGCGATAAGGTGTTGTACGGGAAAGAGCGGCGTAACTTAGAGATGGATAAACAGGAGAAACGATCGACCGCCTTCCACGAATCTGGCCACGCGGTTGTTGGGGCGCATGTGGAGCATGTGGATCCAATCGATAAAGTCACCATTATCCCTCGGGGCTTTTCTCTTGGTTCGACGATGGTGTTGCCGAAGAAGAACCGGGTGACCTATTGGAAAAAAGAGCTGCTTGATGAGCTCACATTCCTCATGGGTGGGCGTGCGGCTGAAGAGCTGTTTCTCAACGATATCTCCAACGGGGCGAAGAATGATATCGAGCGGGCAACCCATTTGGCCCGCAGCATGGTGTGCGAGTGGGGTATGAGCGATAAGCTTGGCACCATGTCGTATGACGAGCGAACGGAGAATGGCCAGTACCTTGGTATTGGGAGCTACCGCGAGAAATTGTACTCTGATGTCACGGCAGAAGAGATCGATCATGAGGTGCGAGAGCTTCTCGACACAGCGTATGAGCGTGCGAAGGGGATCATTACGGAGCATAAGGCGGTAGTGGAGCTCATGAGCAACATGCTCATGGAGTTTGAGACGCTGGATGCGGAAGATGTACAGAAGATCGTCAAGGGCGAGTGGCACATTGAGGATAAGCAAGAGAAGCTGAAAGCTTCGCTTGAGAAGAGCAAGAAGGCTGTTCCTCCTCCTGAGCCACCCACAGCTGTCTCTACGGCGTCGCAAGTCCCGCCGATTCCTCCCAAGGAGTTTATGGCGCAAGCTTAAAGAGACTCTTGCAAGAGTCTCTGAAGTTTTGAATGGGAAGCCTGTATCGAGTGTGACGGAGCGCTCCTGTTTTGAGCAGGGCGCCCTTTTCGACAAGATCGGCTAAATCGCGTGTCGCCGTCGCTCTCGTTGTTTTTGTGATAGCAATATACTTTTCCGCTAAATTCCCCTGTTTTGTCTAGATGAGCTTCCAGTTAATTCCTGTACAACTCATCAGCGCAGAGGCTAGCGCCAGAAGAGAGGCGCAGAGTACGCAGAGAAAATGGCTAAATATTAAGGCGAAGCTCTTATAAATCTCTGCGTTCTCTGCGCCTCTCTTCTGGCGCTAGCCTCTGCGCTGATGAAAAGAAAAAACCTTAGGTTGATATGCATGAAATGAGGGGAACATTTTTGGACGAGTTCGGATATCTCCCCCTACTTTGTCATACCCCAGGATGCGCCTGTTGTCTGAGAATGGCTCTACGGGAGAGCTTTAACTGGCCTCGGTCATTGATATCGGAGCATAGAACCGTCAACATGGTCTCGCCAACTCGAATATTCTTCTCCTTGGCATACTCGTGGATGTCCTCAATGCGGTGAACATCAAGCTCAGAGATGTGGCACAGCCCCTCTTTGCCAGGAAGGATCTCGATGAAGAGACCAAAGGGCATGATTGACGTGACCTTGCCCGTGTATGTTTTGCCAATCTCCGCTTCAACGGTAAGGCCATGAATGATCGCCTTGGCCTTCTCAAGATTCTCAGCAGAGTTGCTCGATAAGCTGACAAGACCGCTATCATCGATATTAACATCAACACCAGTCTCTTCAACGATGGCACGGATTTGCTTGCCGCCCGGGCCGATCACAATACCAATTTTACTTGGCTTGATTTGCATCGTTTCAATGCGCGGCGCATACATAGACATAGGCTTAGGGCGTGGGCAGACTTCCAGCATCTTGTTCAAGATGTGAATGCGCCCCTCCTTGGCCTGTTCCAGCGCGTGGCGCATAATATCGATCGTGATGCCCTCTACTTTGATATCCATTTGGAAGGCGGTGATGCCCGATTGGTCGCCAGTGACTTTAAAATCCATGTCGCCGAGCGCATCTTCGACACCAAGGATGTCGGAGAGGATTTCGAACCGATCATGCTCCAACAAAAGCCCCATGGCGATACCTGAGACAGGCCGTTTAATGGGAACGCCCGCCTCCATGAGGGCGAGGCATCCGCCGCATACTGAGGCCATCGATGAGGAGCCGTTGGATTCTGTAATATTGGATTCAAGCCGTATCGTGTAGGGGAAGTCGTCCTTTGAGGGAAGCGTGGCGAGGAGGGCCCGTTCGGCCAGTTTCCCATGGCCCACCTCACGACGACCTGGAGGGCCGACGCGGCCCACTTCGCCAACCGAGAATGGGGGGAAGAAGTACTGCATGTAGAACCGCTGGTTGCCTTCACCATGGAGGTCTTCAAACCGTTGGGCCATCTGTGCACCACCAAGGACGCACACCGCAATGGTTTGGGTTTCACCACGGGTGAAGAGGGAGGAGCCGTGGGCGCGTGGAAGAATGCCCTGCTCGATGAAAATGGGTCGTATCTCCTTCGTGGAGCGGCCATCGTATCGAACCTTGGTGTCGAAAATGGACTTGCGCATGAAATTGGAAGAGACAAGCTCTGCTGCCCGTTTGACATCCAGAGAGGCGTGTGGGGTGGGAAGCGTTTCCGCGGTCAGTTCCGCGATGACGGTGGCACGCCCCTTGGCAAGTTCTTGGTCTCGTGCTTTCTTGTTGGGAATTTTGGACGCCGTGAGGAGTACGGGAGTTAGCCTCTCTTCGACGAGAGTGATCAAGGAGGGATCGATCTCTTTGATAGTATCAAGCCGTTTGGGCTTGCCATGGGCCTCTTGCCACGCCTTGAGGCAATGACAGATTTTTTTTATCGCATCGTGCCCTGTAGCAATGGCTTGGAGCACCTGTTCCTCTGTTAAGAAATTGCAGTGGCCCTCAATCATCAAGACAGCCTCTTCCGTTCCAGCCAGGACAAGATCCAGCTGGGAAGATTTGAGCTCATTGACCGATGGGTTGACCACGAAATTGCCATTGACAAGGCCTACTCGAACGGCTCCAAGCGGTTTGACGAGGGGGATGTCTGAGAGGCAGAGAGCAGCGGATGCGGCGCAAATGGCAAGCACATCGGGGCTGTTTTCTCCATCATAGGAGAAGACATAGGAGAGGAGCTGGATCTCGTGGAAGAATCCTTCCTTAATCATTGGTCGGATCGGGCGGTCAATGAAGCGGGAGACGAGCGTCTCTCGTTCGGAGGGCTTTCCTTCCCGCTTTATAAAGCCGGAGACCGTTTTTCCCACAGAGGAGAATTTCTCTTGGTAATCGACTCGTAAGGGGAGGAAATCCACATCGGGGAGTGGTTCTGGTGAGGAACAGGCGGTGGAGAGCACAATCGTATCGCCGCATCGAACGACAACGGCGCCATTGGCTTGTCGGGCCACTTTTCCAGATTCAAAGAGTATTTCTTTGCCTGCAAATGAGACAGAGGTGTGAAAAGGCTTCATAAGAGACTCCAGAGATAGGTATGACGTAACGACTCCATGTCATTGACAAGGAGGGGAGAGGAAAAAAATGGGAAAGGTGCACGACATAAGACGTCATGCACCGAAATCAAAAACATAGGCACCTTCACTTAGCGACGAAGATTG
>JAJZPP010000007.1:6496-9593 GCA_021811115.1 bacterium
ATTGAGCTTGGCAATGAGCGCTTGGTACCGCTTTGTGTCGGTCGAGTTCAAGTAATCGAGGAGGCGGCGTCTCTGGCCAACGAGCTTTAACAGCGCGAGGCGAGAGTTGTGGTCCTTTGGCGTCCGTTTCAAGTGGTCTGTGAGCTCAGCAATTCGCTCAGTCAGAATGGCTATTTGGACGTCGGCCGAACCGGTGTCTTTTTCATGAAGCTGAAACTTCTTTGTGATCTCTTCTTTGGTTCCCTTGTCGAGCGACATTGAGAGTTCTCCGTTACAATACAAACACTTGACGTATTGTAGCAAGGCTAAGGGATATTTTTCAAGCTGTTTTGGCAACTCCTTGCAAAACGAGCAACAAACAGTCATTTTTACGATTTGCTGCTCATTTTCTGCATATCAAAAACGAGCAGCAAATAGACGAAAATGCTTTTTGCTGCTTGATTTGTCTACGACCAAAGAGTATACTCATGACATAGGACGATAGGAGTTAAGATGAAACCATCCCAGTTTGTAGGTCGTGAAGTCGAGATGGCTCGGCTTAACGGGCTTTTAGACAAAAGAAGCGCTAGTCTGATCGTGGTTCGTGGGAGAAGGCGCATCGGAAAAAGTAGGCTCCTTGCAGAATTTGGAAAAGAAATGAAAAGCTATTTCTTTTCCGGAAATCCCCCCGTTCGCAGGACAACCGCTCAATCGCAGCGTAATGATTTTGCACGGCAACTTGAGAGAGCTGGCATTCCTGGCATTAACCCAGATGATTGGAGCAATCTTTTCTGGTATCTGTCCAAGGCAACCCAAAAAGGTCGAATTCTTATCGTATTCGATGAGATATCGTGGATGGGGGGAAAAGACCCCCATTTTTCAGGCCATTTGAAATCCGCCTGGGATATGTACTTTAGTAAGAACCCTCACGTAATTATTGCTCTTTGCGGTTCTGTATCTTCGTGGATTGAAAAAAATATCCTTAGCAGTACGGGATTTCTGGGAAGAATTACTCTCGATCTTGTGCTTGGAGAGCTCTCATTAGATGATTGTAATGCTTTCTGGCAGCCAAAAGAAAAACGCATTGCTTCGTATGAAAAATTTAAGCTTTTATCTGTGGTAGGAGGCGTACCTTTTTATTTGGAACAAATCAAACCAAATCTTCCTGCAGAGAAGAATATTCAAGATCTCTGTTTTACTAGGGGAGGCTTGCTTGTACGAGAGTTTGATGAGATCTTCTCTGATCTTTTTTCCCGTGCTAAGGCGACCCATAGAGAGATCGTCCTTTGCCTTGCAAATGGGCCAAAAGACCTCTTGCAAATTTGCAAGGAATTGGGGAAAAGCTGCGGCGGCATATTCAGTAAGCGTCTTGAGGAACTGGTGGAAGCTGGTTTTGTCCAAAGAGATTTTACGTGGGATCTAAAACATGGAAAAGAAGGAAAATTGAGCCGTTATCGCTTAAGCGATAATTACGTGCGCTTTTATTTGAAATATATAGCTCCCAACCGTTCTAACATCGAAAAGGACGGCTTTTCCATTTTAATAACCCAACTTCCCGGGTGGGAAGGGATCATGGGATTGCAGTTTGAAAATCTTGTAGTCCATAACAGAAAAACTCTCTGGAAGCTATTAGGAATTTCCCAAGAAGAAATAGTAATGGATGGTCCTTTTTTTCAAAGTTCTACGACCAAGCAAGCTGGATGTCAAATAGATTATATGATTCAAACGCGATTTCATAACCTGTATTTATGTGAAGTTAAATTTTCTAAAAAACCTGTCAGCAGTGCCATCATCGAGGAAATGGAGGAAAAAAGAAAAAACTTGAAGTTGCCAAGGAATTTTTCCGTCCGACCTGTACTCATCCATGTGAATGGAGTAGACGAAACCGTTTTGGAGGAGAGATATTTTGATAAAGTGATTGATTTTGGTCAGCTCTTAGGTTGTGTGTAGAGCTGGTAGGTATTCACGTACAGGTCAAGCTGTCGTGCCCGTTCTGCAAGGGGAGAGTCGGGATCTGCCTGAAGAAGGGAGGCAATGGTCTGTACAGGCTCTGAAGGGGCAAGGAAGCTGTTTTTAACGAGACCAATGCGCTGCTGGAGCGCTTCCAGGCGAGCCCCCTGTTCTTTCTGAAAGCTTTCGGCTTTTGCGCTTTCCGCCTTAAGCCGTTGACAGAATTTTCTTGTCCTGCTCTGATCCTTAATCTCTGTCCCAATAAGCGCCTTGATCATGAGGTCTGGGGGTATTGGTCGCAGCCCATGGCGGACCGGGCCCGGATCAATCTCTGCTGCGACGTCTGGGATGCCTTCGTGGCTACCCACCCGAATCCTTCTGAGAACGGCTGTGATGGCCTCCTGCGATGGAATGGGGTGGAGGAGCGGATCGTTTTTTCTAGCCGCTTTCGTTTCCAGGGGTTTTGTGAAAATGTCAACACAGGAACGAGGGCGTTCTCCAAAGAGCGAGGTTACTACTTTGGTGATCTCACCATACGGATCTTCACTCTTCTGAATGGCTTCCAACCCAGATTGCCCTCCAAAAAGGTCCACAAGTGCGCACACCGCTTCACTTTCCTGCAGAGGCACTGTATTGCGTAAAGGAGCCAAGATGGGTTCGTGAAGGAGGGATATGGTACGGGAAAGAAGAGAGGCTCGAACCTTTTCGACATCAGCATCAAAGGGAAGCGATCCTTCGTCAATCTGGGAGAGGAGCGTGGATTGGAAAAAGGCTGATGCCGCCTCTTTTTGGGGAAGATCTTCGCATTCAAGGAGTCTTGAAAGCCGTTGCACATCAACTTTCACCACCTCTTTGAGGAGGAACTGCTTTTTCCGAATCACTTTCTTTTTCAGACGGGCCTGTTCTCGGACATGCGAAAAATCGGCTGCCAGAAGAGTGGCCGTGTGGATGAGCTTTTCCTTTCGCTTGCTACTGGCAGCTTGGAGTCTCTTTTGAGGCGGCAAGCGGCGGATCTCTTCTTGTTCTATGGGAGAAAGAGCGAGCCGGGAGGCCACGCTTTGCCCCAAATAGAACTTCACAGGAGTTTGAGAAGGCGTTTTGTCTCCTAGCGCGTTTCGTCTTTGGCGTCTCATGTTTTGGAATATGGCGTAGCTTGGAGCTATGGTGT
>JAJZPP010000008.1 GCA_021811115.1 bacterium
CCTCTTAGCATACTTGTAGAGGGCACAGTTCATGTTGAACCAGGCGATCTCAATCCCATCGGCTCCTAAAAGAAATCCGCGTTGGAGGAAGTAACTCTTGATGAAGGCGAAGAGAGCGTGTCCAACGGCTCTTGGGATGGAGGACTTCTTCCGCGGCTGTTGCTCAGCGTACAGGGTGGTGTAGGCGTTCATTTTTACAAGGAAATCGGCCACCCTTTCATACGGATAGTGGAGCGCCGGCGCTGCGAGGCTGATAACCTGTAAGCCGTCGGTTGCAATCGATTCATGGACAAGCGCATTGGAAAAGGAGGTTTTTGTTTTATTGTAGAGGCGTACGACTCGATCTGGGAACCAGCCACATCCCTTGATATGCCTGTTGCGGTAGTAGTTCTTCCTCCAGAATGAGTAGACGCAGGTTGGGTCGAGCGAAAGGGCCAAAATTTCGTTTCTAAGGGCATCTGTGAGGACCTCATCACTGTCGATGGAGAGGATCCAATCGTGACTTGCTAGTGATGAGGCCTCATTGTGTGTCGGTCCAAAACCGGCGAAAGGCCGTTCATACAGCCGCACCGAAGGGAATTGTTTGACAATGTTGATCGTCTCATCTGTGGAACCTGTATCGACAACGATGATTTCATCGAAGGGTTTTACTGCGTCTAAGACCTTTTGGATATGCCGTTGGCTGTTTTTGGTGAGGATTGTAACTGATATCATTGACTTGTCTCCTCAAGTTTCTGGAGTGCTTCTGAAAGGCGGTGGGGTAAGTATATGGTAAACGTAGACCCTTTGCCTAGCGTGGAGCTCACTTCAACTCTTCCAAGATGCTTTTGGACAATCGTCTCCACAATAGAGAGGCCCAGCCCCGAGCTCCCAAGTTTGGAGGAACGGGTCTTATTGACACGGTAAAACCGCTGAAAGATGTTTTCCAGCTCCTCTTCAGCAATCCCAATGCCATTGTCGCTAATAGCAATCGTGATCCACGGAGTGGAGTGTGCCAGGTGTACAGTAATCTCAGGGGCATTTTCCGCATACTTGACTGCATTGTCGAGTAGGTTTGAGATGGCTATTTCAATCAGAGAGCCGTCCACCTCAACTTCAAAGGGATCATCGCCTGCCGGGACCACCGATATCGAGGCGTGTGGCCAGACTGCTTGTGTCGTTTTGGCACAGTTGTGAACAAGGTCAACCAGGGAATAGGGTGAGACACGGAATGAGGGCAGGTTTTCTATGTCGGCGATGGTAAGAAGGTTTTTTATAATTGAAGTCATCCTGCGGCAGTTATCCACAATCCGTTGTGTGACCTCTTGAATAGTCTCTTGAGGTAGTTCTGAGTTCTCGTGGAGTGTTTCAGCAAACCCGCGGATCACGGTGATGGGGGTTTTTAGCTCGTGAGAGGCGTTGGCGATGAACGCTTTTCGCATCTCGGTGATGTGGTGATGGGTAGAGGTATCATGAAGGACTAAAAGAGCCCCCTCGCCATGTTGTGGAGTTGCTATGAGGTTGAGGTAGAGGTTTCTTGCGGGCCGTTTGATCTCGATTTCGTCCGTCGCAAGGGCTTGTGTTGTCGTACATCTCTGGAGGAGTCTTTGGTACTTTGGATGGAGCGATTCTGGAAGCTGTTTGCCAACAATGGTACGGGGAAGGTCGAGGAAAGCAAGGGCGGTCTTGTTGGCGTATGAAACGCGAAACTCCTGATCTACTGCGATAACCCCTTCAGAGAGCGATTCGAGGATCGCCTCCTTTTCATTGCGTTCACGGGTGACCAGTTGAATTTCCGAACGAACCCGTTTTGAGAGGGAGTTGACCGTGTTGGCAAGGTGGGTAAATTCATCCTGAGGGTCAGTCTTCAGGTGGATGTCTGGAAGGGTTCCCAGGTTACCCTCCTTGTAGTTACGAATGGCGCGAATAATGTCTCGAATGGGGCTTGAGAAGTGGTTGAGGACGATGACGGCGATTCCAGAAAAGAGGAAGAGGAGGAGAGATCCGAAGAAGAGAAAGCCAAAGGTGAACCCGTATCGCAGATCGTGGATGTACTGGTAGGGGAAGGCGAGGCGGATGACATACGGTTCGTCATGAAAAAAGAACCGTTTAGCCACGTAGATGAGTTTTTGTCCAAGGAGGTGGGAGTACTCCTCAGCGTAGCCAGAGCCATACTGAAGCGCATCTTCGATCTCTGGGTGGGTGACAAACTGGAGGGGGAAAAAGGGGGTTCCCAGCAGCCTTTTGGTGTGGGAGTCGTAGAGGAGCCGCCGCTGGCTATCCAGGATGCCAACGCGGTAGAAGAGGAGGCTGCGCCGTTCTTTTAAGTTTTCGACCATCTCCTCGGCATTTTTGGCGACGATCAGCTCTTGGATGAGCTCATCGGCACAGTCGTTCATGGAGCGGAAGACGATCTGCTGGACGGAATTGGTAACGAAAGGAAACATCAATCCGAGGAATAAGAGGAGGAGGAGGATGTAGCTAACGAAGACTTTCTGTCGAAACGACCGCATACATGTATGTGTAAGGCTTTGAGTCTTGATGGATTCGAACCATCGACCCCCTCATTAAAAGTGAGGTGCTCTAACCGCTGAGCTAAAGACCCAAAAAGTAAAAAAGAGCATATACGTATGCATATGCTCGCACATGACCCCAGGGGGATTCGAACCCCCGTTATCAGAATGAAAATCTGGTGTCCTAGACCGGGCTAGACGATGGGGCCTCAACAACTAAGCCCCTACACTATAACTACCCAAGATCCTTTTCTGCAAGCACCTTAACCATGGAAAGGTCCGAGGCTAGGTCAAGGGTCCAGGAGACTGTTCCGGCAATTATTTTTTTGAGTGGTGGTTTTGTAAACTCAAACTCTATCGCTCCCTTAAAAGAGACAGGTCCTGGAAATTCTAGATAGAGCGCTCTGTCTGTTTCGTGAATACAAACTCCCGAACACGGGGGATTTTTCACGCTAACAGTTCCTATGGCATGAATGCCGAAGCTCGTTCTCTTGTCGTTTTTAAAGATTATGGTATCGAGAACCTCTCGGATAAGGCCATAATAAGGCTCCTACGAGAAGGTCGTGTTTGGTTTGAAAAAACAGAATCAAAGCAAAAACACCGATGAGAAAAAGAGGCGCCACAACGTATCCCACAGTTTTCATGGCTCTTCTCCTTCGTTAAAATAGAAGATAAACGACAGCACAAAGCAATGGTAGAGTGCCCAGAAGCAATTGATGAGAAGGGCCACATCCCGTTCATACACAAAACGATTGATCCCCCACACGCAGGCGGTATAGTTTACAAGGAGAAATGCTATTTGGACCCATAGCTTGCTGTAGGGCATTTTTGCCCCTAAAACATCATAAAAGTTCTTGATCAAAAATGACGATCTGAATAGGATTTAGCCTCAAAAAGGGTTTAGGAGGTAGTATGCGACTAGTTTTTCTCGCCATTCTTTGCGTCCAAGGAGTTTTTCTCTATGCTGAAAAACCAACTCACCTCAAAGCACTTGTCGTGTTTGATGGTTCCCGATCAAGGCTTCAAAAGTACTACAGCCTTGATAGTAAGAAAATGGAAACAAATCTTCTCGGAATAGCATCTCAAACCGGTCTTTTACCTGAAATTCAGGTAGCCAAGATCGGTGACCTTACAATGAGCACTGTCAAGACCTGGATTAAAGCAATTTCGCCACATGATGTAGCTGTCTTTTACTACGTAGGCCAAGAATCCAAACCACGAAACGGGAAATGGCCGCTCCTGAGTTTCCAAGGGCTTTCACGGCGCACATGTATTTCTCAGGGATACTTAACAAAGTTGATTCAACAAAAGAATCCTCATCTAGCGCTGATTTTGCTCGACTGTTATAGCAAGGTCATCAGGGGCCCGACTAAAAGCTTTAAGTTTGCTCATACAGTCCCATTACAGAGGATTTCAACCGACCCTGATCTCTTAGGTCTCTTTTTAGAAAGCTCCGGCGTTATCTCAGCATGTTCAGCCCGCCCCGGGAAGCCAAGTTTTGGCATTTATCGAGATCGGCCTATCGGTGGATTGTTCACCAGCATGGTACAAAATAGCTTACGTGACGGATGCGATACTGGGACATCATTTTGGAGCGACTTAAAAGACGACATTACGTCTAGATGCTTATATCTTTCAAAAAAGAGTCAAAAGCCTTTGATATATAAAGACATACGCAATCCTTTCGTAGGAGAACCTGTCCCGAAGTATCGTTCCACCACACAAAATTGACGGAGGGCTCTATGAAACATTTATATGCATTGATGCTCTTGCTCCTTTCGTTGCAAGGGGCAATCTCCGCATCTCAACCGACAATCTTAAACGCGATAATCGCTGTAGATACCTTGGGCCAAGGGATACAAGGGTCTACTATCGCTGACCTTGAGCACATAGAAACAAGCCTCTATGCCATTGCCTATCACCTTCACCTCACACCTAAAATACTGGTGCTTAAAGATCAATACTGTTGCGTTGAATCTATAAAAAAATCCGTACTATCACTAGGTGGGAATGCTAATGACATTGTAATTTTTGTTTATTCAGGACATGGAGACATGGATCCATATAAAAGTACGTGGCCACTTATGCTACCGACTGGCAGAGAGAATTCCCCAAAGGGGTTAGCGGCTTCTTCCGTCGTAAAATTCTTCCAAAAAAATCACCATCGGCTATCCATACTGCTCTTTGATTGCTGTAACAAATCTATTCAAGATTGGCCATATGACGCCGTGCCTCGCGGCCACATGGGTCCAATCCTATCGAGCGATCGATTACCTGGATTAAAAGACCTTTTCCTCGAATCGAAAGGGGTGGTTATAGGTGCCGCCGCCTCTCATGGTGAATACTCATGGGGTTTCAATCGAGGATCCCATGCAGGCGGCATCTTTTTAAATGGCTTTTTATCCTCATTGAAAAAGAAATGTATACAAAAAAATATCTCATGGAACGATATTTTTTATAAAATAGAAAAATACTGTAGTACCCACGAAAAGAGACAACATCCGATTCTCCGCTACTCGACACCCTGAATGGCGAGTGCTAAGGGACTATAAAGATATAATCTTTATGGTCCCCTAGCCATGCCCACCCATCATACTTTCAACATAAAATATTCCGCAGCCATAGGCGCCAGCATGTTCTTTTATAAGATTGGTGACAGCAGCATAGGTTTCCTTACGCGCCCAATCACGCTGTAACTCGTATAAGACCTGTAACCACGTCACCGGAATAATACCCGCCTGCGTCATTCGTTTGATGGCCGTTTCGTGCGCTTCTGTAGAGGAAGCACCAGAGGCATCGACTACGGCATACACTTCATAGCCAGCTTGAATGGCAGAAAGAGCGGGAAAGGCTAAGCACACTTCTGTCCAGAGGGCGGCCATCACTATTTTTTTTCGTTTGCTCTTTTCAATGGCAGAAACAAAATTTTTATCTTCCCATGAGTTCATTGTCGATCGGTTGATGGGAATTTGATCTGGAAAAACATCTGTGGTTGATGGTCGATCAACGCAAACGTACAATTATTGGGTGAAAGCAGCTCAAGCGGTGATGTAGCCATGTTTTTGCCTCCATTAACAATGGATAGAGATAATTCACCTATACGACATGGCTTTTTTTTAGAAGCAAGATTAAAGTTTTTATTTTAAATCGTCACGGCCGCTCTAAATGATCGGATGAGGGTGACAAGAGGAGAGGCCGTCAACCTTAAGCCTTCTGCGATTTCTAGGGATTTTGCCACATGGAAAAGGACCGCCTGAGAGGCCTCCTCCTTACCAAAGGCGAGGGCAAAGTTAATCTTCTTTCCACTAGCAGCATCCTGTTCCATATCATCGATATCATCAACGACTTGAAAAGCGCGCCCAAAGTGCCTTGCAAAGGCAGAAACCTCATCAATACGATCAAAGGAACCGCCAGCAAATAACCACCCAAAGAGCAGGCTTATTTCGAAGAGGGCTCCGGTCTTACGGTCAATAATTTCGTAGATTCCAGCACGATCCAGCTGCTTAGGATACAAGTCCAAATACTGCCCACCAACAATACCAGGAAGGCCGACAGCTTGACTCGCCTTGGTCACAGCGATTCGTAGGACGTTGTACGCCCGATCTTCTGGAAGGGGAATCTGCGTTATGACTTCGAAGCCGGCAGCCGTGAGCGCAAAACTGGCAAGGAGCGCTATCGACTCCGAATAGACAACATGAGTTGTCGGCTTGCCTCGCCGAAAACTGTCATTGTCCATACAGGGAAGATCATCAGAAACAAGCGAGGAGTTGTGGAAAAACTCTACGGCAAGGGCGGCCAGGTCCACGTTGGCGTTTGGCTGAATCGTATCGGCGACCATCCAAACGAGCGCCGGCCGAAATCGCTTGCCACCTACACTCATCGCATACTGACACGCCTCAGCAAGAGCGCTCTTCTCCTGAAGACCAGCAAAATACGTTTCAACAACACGATTGAATCGGGTCTGGTAGGGAGCCAGGAGGGCCCCAGCCACCTCTTTTAACGCCTCTTTACCCGATATGTGGGATGGATTTATACTCACTCGAACCTATCATCAACTATTTCTGTCCGCTTCACCGATTTCACCAACTTGCCAGACTCGATGACGCCACCAATACAGACCGCCGGAAAACACTTCGTGTTGGGACCAAACAGTGTTCCAGGATTTAGCACCGCATTGCAGCCAATCTGCGCGCCATCGCCAAGTATGGCCCCAAATTTGCGAAGCCCTGTTGCTATCGACAGATTGTTGTGCCGAACAACAACCGGTTGACCATCCAGCCGCAAGTTAGCACATTTTACCCCAGCACCCAAATTAACATCATTACCAAGAATAGAATCACCAACAAAGGCAAAATGGGCAGCCCGTGCGTGATTCAATAATATAGCATGTTTTAATTCTGTAGTATGCCCAACGATGCAGCGGTCCCCAATGAGCACATTGCCTCGGATATACGCCCCTTGTCGTATCTGACAATTTTTGCCGATAATGCAGGGGCCCCGAATATAGGCGCCAGGTTCGATAACCGTTCCCTCTCCAATACTGATGCGTTCGGGATTGACGAGGTAAGCATACTCTTGCTCCTTGGCTTCGTTAACTCCAAGGGGTTGGGAGAGAATATATGCTTCCAGCTTTTCAAGCGCTTGCCACACATATACACAATTGGCAAACACAGCGCTGTGCGTAAAAGCTTCGAGGGAGAAAAAACTCTCAGGGGAGAAAAAACCGTCCATACCGCACTCACGTCATGTTATCGACGCCTCCAACAATGCCTAAAAGAAGAGGTTAAAAGCTATATCTTTTCTTCTCTTCTTCAGTGACTGTTGACCTGTTTGTAAGTGGGGTTGACCAGAGAGATGGTGGTTGTCGGTTGTGGTGTGCACAGAAGGATCAAACAGCCTCCTTGTTCTTTTTTACACGAGAAGCCGGGCATCAGTGAACACAAATAGGGGGGACTTTCGTCACACATTCCCACCCCACCCCTATACACAAGACCAACAATGGCTAAAGAAGAGAGAATAAAGACTTATCTCTTTATACTCTTCTTCAGAAGCTGTTGGAGTGTTCATGGATGCTCTCTGCTCCCAGGAGGACGGTTTGTTGTCGACAAGTGGTGTCGATAGCGGAATAAAAGCCTTTCATCCCCCCCCTTTTCGACACAATGTGTTTGGTCATGAAGAGTTGTACACATTTTCATCACGGCTGTGCTGGTTGCTCCGGCTCGCATACAGTCCTCCACGAAGCGACCCGTTTTTTCTCACGAATAGGCGTTCCTGGATTTACGTGTGTTACGGGGAGTCGTCGAGGGTGGCGAACTCGTGCAAAATTGGCTGTTCGGAATCAAGATGGGTTGGCAATTGGGCTGTTTGCTCGAGGAACGCACACAGTAATTTCAATGCCACACTGTTCCGCTCATCACCCCTCTCTCAATAGAGCGCTAGAACTCCTGCGTCTCCATTTCAAGGGATTTTCTGGTTATGATGAGCCGTCCCATCAAGGGTTACTTCGGTATGTGCAACCGTGTGTGGAGCGGCGCTCCGGGCGGGTCCAGCTCACTCTTGTACTCACGAAACGATCTGATGAGGTGGAACGAATAGCGCTCGCCCTCTATGAGAGCGACCTCTCTTTTTGGCACTCTATCTGGATAAACATCCAACCGGAACGTACCAATACGATTTTTGGGTTGGAATGGCGGCGAGTTTGTGGGCCGCAATTTGTGTGGGAAGAGCTTTGTGGGATTCAAATTCCCTTTTTACCCAACCACTTTGGTCAAGCCAATTTGGAGATGTTTGAACGGTTGCTTCGTGATTTATGCCGCCTCATTCCGAAAAAATCCCACGTGGTAGAGCTCTTTGCAGGAATGGGGGTCATGAGTCTGGTACTTCGATCTCACGTCTCGTCGATGCGAGCGGTTGAGCGAGAACCTTTGGCGCAAGAGGCTTTTCAAGAGGCGAAGGAACGGTTGCCATATCCACTGCAAAAAAACCTAGAATTCCAGGTAGCCGATGCCATGACAAGCAGCGATGTTTTGGTGGGAGCTGATACGGTTATTGTGGACCCTCCGCGGAAGGGGCTGTCTTTGGAGTTGATTGACACACTGTGCGCGACGAAAGGGTTACAGCGACTTGCCTACATCTCCTGTCATTTTCCGTCATTTGAGCGGGATGCAGAGTGCCTTATGAAACGGGGATTTACAATCGATTTTGCCCGCTCTTATCTCTTTTTCCCGGGAACAGACCAGATTGAGACGCTTGCTCTGTTTGTCAAAAAAAGTCTGGGTGAGAGGATTTGAACCTCCGACCACTTGCACCCCATGCAAGTGCGCTAGCCAAACTGCGCTACACCCAGATAAAAATGGAATAGTAGCACGCACTTTCCTTTGACTTCAACATGGGAATGAGTTGACAACTCTCCCATAATTTTATCGGTGTAACAATGAGCGGATCTGTATTACCATTTACATTGCCCTCAACATGGGCGGAAGGATTGGTTGAGGAGCTACAAAAGCCGTACATGCTCCATTTGCGCGCCTTTCTGGAACAGGAGAGGTGGCTTAACAAAACAGTCTACCCAAAAGAGGAGCACATCTTTCATGCGCTGGAACTCACCCCCCTGGATGCCGTGAAAGTGGTCATTGTTGGCCAAGATCCATACCACGGACCAGGGCAGGCTCATGGACTCTGTTTCAGCGTGCAAAAGGGGGTTGCAATCCCTCCGTCGCTCAAGAACATCTACACCGAACTGGAGGGCGATTTCCAGATTCCCCAGGCCTCTCATGGCTGTCTCACGCACTGGGCCCAGCATGGAGTCTTACTCCTCAACGCGACGTTGACAGTTCGTCAGGTCGCGGCCTTTTCGCCCTTTTGCAGGGGTCGCGCACAGTTTCTGGATGCTATCATTCTCCTTGTCG
>JAJZPP010000009.1 GCA_021811115.1 bacterium
GTGTGGGCAGACAATTATCGAACAGCTTACGAAACACGCTTCCTCTCGATCAGCCTTCCTTGAAGCGTTTGGAGCGTTGCAGCCATGGCTCTGTAGTACTGTTTCTGGCAACGAATTCAAGGCCCTTTTAGAGAGGCTTGTAAGGGGATTTACTCCTGGAGATGTTGCCATTTTTTGTTCTCCATCCGCTTCGTTTATCGAGGCTTGGCGGACGACTCTGATCCCCAAAGAATGGTGTTCCCAGATCTGCCAAACGTTAATGCGAGAGAATCGTTCTGACGACTTTTGGAGGCTGTGCGAACAATTTCCATATTCTAGACGAGAGCTTGAAAAGGCGTGGCTTTCTGTGCTTGCAAAGTCCAACCCTGCGATGGCGGTTGTTCTCTTCGCTCGGATGATTGAGGTAAGGCTCCTGGCGCAATCTATACAGGAACTAGATGATGTTGAAGGGCGAATTTCTGAGTATGCAGCGGCCCTTCAGCCGTATAAGGATGTTCGCTCCAATGTGGCTCTTACGCTTGTAGACACGCTTATTCCTCAAGCAATTACCCACCATGTCACAGAGATTGATAGGAATCTTCTGCATGTAGAAAGCGCGATCCTCGCTCTGTGTTCTATTGCAAAGGGTATTGGCTCTCTCATTCAAGATAATCGTGAGGCTGCGCCACTCCTTCAATCACGCCTAGATACATATCTGGGCCTATTTTTGCCAAAATTCTTCTTCACTGTCATGGATCCATTGTCAAGTCAGATTGCCATGAAACAATCATTGGATCCCATAAGTGAATACTCTCGGTTCCATGAACGCCTCGTTTTTCTCACCAAGGCGTTTTATGAGAACGCTTCCAATCCTTTAGGTCCTTTCAAAAAGGTCGAGAGTTACCTTTCGGGGTATATTGGTGGATTCATCAAACAGTGCGAATCGGCACTGACGAGTCAGAATCCCAACGTTGTTGCGACAGCTCTTGATGCCTTGTATTACGCCTTGTTGGAAGTTCGGACCAAATTTGAGCACCACGAAGAACCTCCCCCCGCTCTGAGGAAACTTACCGAACCTGTGATACAGTTTTTCTCCAGTCAGGTTCGATCGATGGTAGAAAAGCTAGAAAAGAAAAAAGTGGATCCCTTCGTTGGAGTGAGTGAAGTCAAAGCCTTGCTTCAGTTGAAGGAAGCCATTGTTCTTCTGTTTCCTTCGGTCATGTTGCGCGCTAACGATAGTCTTTTTTCTTACCCCGCCCAAGAGCCATTTCAGAGCGCCTGCATTGATCCTATAGTGGAGCAGTTTCAACAGCTTGCGAAAACGACCCCTATTTCAATCAAACCAATGGCTGAGTTACTGAAGAGTATGGATCAGGCGAAAGAATTGCACAGACAGCTCAGCTCGGCGGAGCCGCAGCAGGGCTCTTGGTTTGACGAGAAAGTCGTTCCTATCGTTTTGGAGCAATTATTCCCAGTCGCCATTGAGACGGCACTTCGCGAATTTGAGATCGAGAATTTGCGCCCCTCCTGTTATGAAGAACTGGTGTCTTGTGTGCAACTGCTCGAACCATTGATGAGAGGCGGTGGTACGAATAAACAGTTGCGGGAGCGGTTGGACCCGTACAGTGAACGGCTTGGCGCCATTTGCAGGAGGCTGATGCAGCCGTGTTCCTTTGTCGTTCATCGTTCGACGAGCCGTCCTGGCTGTGGATTCGAGGAGTGGATTCCTTCACAATCTGTTGTCGAAACCTTTCATCGCCAAATCTCAAACGTTCAAATAGGGGAAGAGCGTATTGGAAAGAGGTTTTCCCTTACGCTCAACCAAAAAGAGGCCTGCAAGAGAATGGGAGGCCAGGTTTTGACGTACTTCAAACAAGTGGCCCCTGGTATCGCTGAGGACCAGCTTGAGAGAGGAGTGATTCTGCTCATAGAGGGGCTTCCTATTGATGTGTCAGCCTGTATGATCTTTGAGCTTTTGCTGCCTCTTGGGGCTCGCTATTCCTTTGTCCATGACGTAAAGAGGCAGACCACAGCGGCGTTTCATTTTGAGGAACAAACCTCTACCCTTGTTGGGAGCATGAGTACCTGTGTGGTTCCTGCCTCTCTTGAGAATATTGAGGAGCAACAATCGCCCATCCGGATTTCTGTAGACGTGCGTGTCGATCCTGCCATGGCGCACATGGGACAGTGGCATGAGCAAATTACCATCTCCCACGCAGAGCCTCCTCCTGCCAATTTCCAGAGACGAAGAGCCTTATCGATCTCGTCCAGAGAATCGTCAGTTCCTGCAGCGCCTCGTACCGACAGCCCCCAGAGGCGAAGAGGCCTGTCTATCTCCAGAGGATCGCCGACTGAATCCCCTGTACCATTGCAAGCCAATCGAAAAAGCAGAAGTTGCGTTGATTCAGTCCTCTCTTCAAAGCAAAAAAAATAAAGGTCGTGGGAAGAACTGGGGGGTAGAGAGGAAGGATCGATAAAAACCGGCATCATCAAGAGAGCAAACAATGATATTCATGATAGAATGATACGAATGATAAAAAATTTTATCATTCGTATCATTCGTATCATTCTATCATTTTCTTTAATGGTGGTAAAAATAGTGAGATGGCCATAAAGAGAGGGAACTCTTTCCTGGCACGGTTCTCAGCGCGTGCCGTTGGCCCCACGCTCTCCTTTGGAGAACACCACTCTTCAATGAGCTCGATCACAAATCCACTCTTGTGAAAGAGATGGGTGTAATAGGAGAGTGGATAATGGAACGACCACGTTGTTTGACTCGATTTTCCAGGGTTTGTAGTAATAGGAATTTTTTGAGAAGACAGGTACGAGAAGATCTGCCGCATCTGTCGCTTGCTCGCCTCATCATACCCCCATTGGCTCTGACGAGGTATTCTGAAGCAGGGGTGGTTGAGCACAATGACGGCGCGACCACCAGGGGCCAACACTTTGGCGAGTTCTGAAAAGACATTTTCAGGGTTTTCCATGTTTTGTAGCGCCAAAATGCAGACCGCATGCGTGCACAGATCGATAGCCGGCCACGGTTTGGTCACGTCCGCTTGGATGAATGTGTGGGATGGCCCATATTGCTTGGCTTTATGCAAAAGGGGAGAGGCGATATCCATGCCAATGTACGCTACCTGTTTTGGAAGGTGGCGGGAGAAGACCCCCTGACCACAGCCAATATCGAGGAGCCGATCATTAGCGTGCAGATCGAGCAGACGGAGCGTATTGGGTATAATGACCTCAGTGTGGTAGAAATGACCTTTTTGGCCGACGATGGAATCGTACCACTGACTCGCGGAGGCCCATGATGTTGTGTGCGCTGTTTTTTTCATAAATGTGATGATTATCCTTGCAGGAAATATTTTGTCGTTATAGAGATTAATTTCCAACTAAGATTTTCTACTGGAGTGGATCCATGACAGTTGATGAGCTTTCTCACATTTCCCCAGATGCGAAAGCCAATGTGATCGCATGGTTAGAGGGCGAGTATGATCTTGAGACCAAGAAGGCAATCAGACAGATGGCCGCATCCGATCCTGAAGGACTGGAAAATGCATTCTATACCCACCTGTCCTTCGGAACAGGGGGGCTTCGCGGATTGATGGGCGTCGGACCCAACCGCATGAACATCTACACAATCCGCCAAACCACAAAAGGGCTCGCAAACTATCTGAAAGCCCAATTTCCGTCACAGCCTCTGCGCGTTGTGATTGGGTTTGACTCTCGGACCAACTCGCAGCTGTTTGCTCTCGAGGCGGCCCGGGTCTTGGCGAATGCCAGCATCGAAGCGTGTCTCTTCAAGCAGTTGCGCCCCACTCCCATGGTCTCCTTTGCCTGCCGCTTCCTCCAGGCCAATAGCGCCATCATGATCACAGCCTCACATAATCCCCCAGAGTACAACGGATATAAAGTCTACTGGGCGGATGGAGGGCAGGTGCTGCCTCCCCACGACGGAGGCATTCTTCACGAAGTGGAGCTTGTGCGAAAGGCAGGAAAGAGTGTTGGCGTCTCTCCTGAGGTGGATCCATACATCCGCCTGCTTGGCCCAGAGCTAGATGAGGCGTACCTCAATGCCTTGCGGCCGCTCCAGCTATGGCCTGGAGAGGATAAGAGTTCGGTCTCAGTTCTCTACTCGCCGCTCCATGGAACAGGGTCCACACTGGTGCCTCAGGCGCTCCGACAGAGCTCAGTGACCCATCTGGGGTTTGTGAAGGAGCAGATGGTGCCTGATGGCTCCTTCCCAACCACCCGCTTTCCCAATCCTGAGGAGGAAGCTGCCCTACGCCTCGGCATCGACCAGATGGTTCGTGAAAACTACGATATCTTTTTGGCAACCGATCCGGACGCCGATCGCCTCGGGGTGGTTGTGAACCATCATGGGGCCTCTCATCGATTGACAGGCAACCACACCGCCTCTCTTTTGGCAGAGTACATTCTCCGCCAGCTGCACAGTCGAGGCGCACTCCCAAACCAGCCTGTAGTCATTAAATCGTTTGTGACGACACCTCTCGTGAAGAAAATCGCCTCGAAATGGGGGGCCACCTGTATCGATGTGCTCCCTGGTTTTAAGTATATTGCCCAGAAGATGTGGCAATTTGAGCAGGCGCCACAAGGGCCCCAATTTGTCTTTGGATGCGAAGAATCGTACGGGTACCTGCATGGAACCTACGCCCGAGACAAAGATGGCGTGATCTGCTCGACCCTCATGTCAGAGATCGCGTGGCATTTGAAAACGAGGAACAAGACCCTCATCGATGCCCTCCAGGAGTTGTGGGAGACGTATGGCTACTTTGATGAATCGGTCACCAGCTGCGCCTTTGGCGAGACGAAAGCGGGGCGAGATCGCATGAAGGGCTGCATGGAGTTTCTCCACAAAAACCCACCCATCCGATTTGCTGATTTTTCCTGCATTGCCACCGAGGATATGCTGACAGGCCAGTTTTCTGGGGATTCTGTCCACCGCATTGGAAAAGAGCTTCCTCCATCCGATGTGATGATCTTTACGTTGGAAGACCTTTCTCAGATTATCATTCGCCCTTCAGGCACCGAGCCCAAAATTAAACTCTACTTCCAGATGACGACGCACAATGGAAGGGCTCTCGCCGATGTGATGCAGCACACGAAGGAGAAGGCAGAGCTCCTCCGTTCGTTTACGACCAAGCTGTTACTTGGAGAGCCTGTATGACGCAAGGCCCTACCGCTGTTGGAAAAGAGTTTACGCTCCCTCCACTTCCTAAACCGCTTCGACAAGCGCGCAAGGAACTGGATAAGGCTGCCAAGGTTGGCAAAGCGATCTCTGCGACTGGCAAGCTAGCAGAATTTTTTACGATCATCTCAAAGGAGATGCTCTCCTCTCTGAAGGGGACCAGAGGAGCTTCCATCCTCGCAACCCCCTTCTTTGTGTATGATTGCGTCAACGATGTTGTAAAGTTTTTTATTAAACCGAAGATCATAGACAAGGTGAAAGCCGCCTTCTCCTTCGTCATCAATAGCGAAACGGTCACGAGCTCCATTGCGGCCAGTTGCGAGATTCTGAATACGATGAAGCTGGTGGGGGAGCGGGCCACCAACTGGATCCCGATTTTTAACATCGTCAGCTTTGTTGTGAGCTTCCTCACGTTGGGTGTTGCCTCCAAATCGTTACTGAAGTCCAAAGAGCTGTTCCACCTTTTGAACGAGACGGAAAAAAAATTACGATCGACGGGCTCAGATACGGAAAAGGCGGTTCTCCTCATAGACGTGTTGCGTGAGATTGAGACAACCGGCATCACGGAAATCAGGAAGCAGTTGCTGATTTCCAAAAAAACCAATCTTGAGGAGCGTATTCATAAGCTCATTCAGAGACTTCAGGAAGGATCGAAGGAAGAGGTGGCGCGTGCTGTCGAGGAGAGTGAAAAAGTTCTCTCCACATTGCATGACCGCGCGATGACCGATCTGTCTTTGAATCTCATAACGGTTGCCAATAAGATTATGTTCCTCGTCGGTGCGGGGTTCATGTTCATCCCCCCTCTCGTTCCGTTCGGCATCTTTCTTCTCGCCGTGAGCGCCACCACCTCGCTCATCCTCTGCTTGGGGAAAACCTACTTCATTTCGAAGGACCCCTTCTCTGGGAATGCATCGTGTAAGGCGTACCAATTCTACGAAAGCCTCTCCAAGGCCTTGAAGAACATGCGAATGTCTCTGGAAACTTTTGTAATCGGGCAAAAAAAGATAAAAATCAAAACTTCTGCTTGACTAATCACCGATTATTAATTTATGCTTGTCAGTCCGTAATAATAAAAAAAAGGCAATCATTTATGTCGATCATAAGTCAGTCTCACGAAAAAATTGACTATGTAGATAAGGTGTTTCCAAAGCCAGTTCTGCAAGCGAGAGAAAAGCTTAAGGTGACGCGCAAGTGCTTTAAGGGTATTTCGGCTGCGAGGGATCTTATCGAACTTTTGAGACCGGTCCCCGCTCTGATTTCAAAGATGTGTACGACGGTGAAGATGTTCGCAATTTTCGAGGCACCGTTTTCTTTAGTGAGCCTTTTTAGTAACGTCGTCACCTTCGGTCATTCAGGCGGTGTTGGGGAGAAAGCAAAGGCCCTCCACGGTACGCTGAAAGAGGGCTGCGCTGTAGCAAAATCGGCGGCCAGAGCCTGCAAATTGCTCTCCCTTCTTAAAGTGGTAGGAAAGTCGGCGCTCGCTTGGTTTCCCGTGCTCGATGTGATTTGTTTTGGGGTTTCCATTATAACCTTCGGCTTTTCCTGCCCAGCTCTTTACATCAACCATCGGATCCGCGTTACATTGAACATGGCGGATCTATCGGCACATCCCGATGAAACGGTCGATACGAAAGCGCAAGTGTTGCGTACAGCGTTGACTTCGCTGAAAAACATAGGGGAGGAAAACCTGAAAAAGCAGCTCCTGATCTCGAAACCATCGCTTAAGAAAATCGATTCTCTCTATAAAAAATTGGTCGATAAACCTGAGCAACGAGAGAAGTATGTTGCGAAGGGAATGGCCTATATAGAAAAACTTAGGGACCGTTTTTCGACCAATTTGTGTTTCACGGTAGCGAGCATGGCAGCCAAATTGGCGGGCATCGTTGCCACAGGACTTCTCTTCTTTTTGCCTCTGACACCCGTAGGCATTATCGGTCTTTCAGTTCTTACGTTTGTGAACCTAGCTATATGGGCTCGAAAGGCATACGTAGTCGATAAAAACCTTTTGGTTAAACAAAAAGCCGCTGTAGTTACGTCGGAAACTGGCACGAGAACGCAAGCGGCCCAAACTAAGGAATTGTGCAACAATAAGTTGCCGGAGTTGGCTGGCTGCGAGCCTTGATTTGTATACGATCGTAACAACCGTCCGTATCGTGCTACGGACGAAGAAAGATCATCAACATGACCAGTGGACGCAGCCGGATCGAATTGTTTAGGTTATTTCGTTATGGTCCCTACGTCTCCAGAACCATGTTGAGGCGGAGGAGGTAGGGATCGAGCGGTTTTTTCATACTCCACGTCTGTTCGAGAGGAGTTGTAATGAGCTCGTTCTTCACCTCTCCTACCATCACGGTGGCCTTCCCTTCGGCAAGGACGTCGACCGCATAAGCGCCCAACTTAGTGGCTAAGATTCGATCACGCGCTGTTGGTGAGCCTCCCCGTTGAATGTGACCAAGGACGACAACCCGATAATCGCTTCCACACAGAGTTTTGAGCTTGTTGGCGATCTCAAAAGCATTGCCCTCCTGGTTGCCTTCAGCAACGATGAGGATGCTCGACGTTTTGCCCCGTTGTTTTCCCTGCATGAGCCGCTTATGGATCTCGGGAAGATCGGTGTGGATCTCTGGTACCATCACCTCTTCAGCACCGCCTGAAAGGCCTGCCTCCAAGGCGATAAAGCCGGCTTCGCGCCCCATGACTTCGACGAGGAAGTATCGCTCTTGGGCTTCGGCCGTATCCCGTATTTTGTCAATCGCTTCAACAGCCGTATTGATCGCTGTATCAAATCCAATGGTATAATCAGTGCCCCACAGATCATTGTCGATGGTTCCTGGGACGCCAACGATTTGGCCTTCCCACACCTTTGAAAGGGCGACAGCTCCTCTGAAGGAACCGTCTCCACCAATGACAATGAGCCCTTGGATGCCGTACGCTTCGAGGGTTCTCTTGGCTTGGAGGAGGCCTTCTTCAGTTTCAAACTCTTTGCACCGCGACGCGCGCAAGATAGTGCCACCGCGCTGGATGATGTTGGAAACGGATCTGGAGCCCATTTCGTCCAGTTCACCATAAATCAGCCCACGATAGCCTCGGCGCACGCCAAAGACCGTCCAGTTGAGACTCTTGGCGACGCGCACAGAGCTCCGAATTGAGGCGTTCATTCCAGGGGCATCACCACCACTTGTCAAGATTGCGATTCGCATATATAAGCCTCCAAAGAAGGTACTTTTCCCCCACGATAGGGAGAATGGAAAAAAAGGTCAAAAGTTTTGTCGAGACTTTCAGTTTACAATAAGGAGAACGTATGAAGCGACTATTTTTCGTGCTGTACATAGGCTCATCAGCCCTGTTTGCTCAAGATGGCTCTGGTCCGGTTGTTAAGGACGAGACGGATAAAACCGATATCTTTGGCATTCCGGTCGATCTGGATGAGCAGGAAGAAAACAGTGAGATAAAAAAGCTTGAGAAGCTGCAGCAGTACGAGCAGAAGAAGGCCGCAGAGGCCAAGGAGAAGAAGGCTGAGGAGTCTAAAGCTACAACGCCTGCGAAGAAGTAACACTCCTGCTGTGCCTGAGAAGTAACGACTCAGGCTTTGGTTCAAGGCTTATCTGATTTTTTTGTCGATGAGCTCCAGTTAATTCCTTGCCTGACATTGAATTATGGACCTAGATAAGCCGTCGGAAAGCTGTGGATAAGCTGGTATGCTCG
>JAJZPP010000010.1 GCA_021811115.1 bacterium
TTTTTGGTAGAGAACCTACGGCAAAACCCCGTCGACAGTGTGCTCTTGACGTTAGATTATGAGCAGCGTAAAGACAAACACAAACAGCGAGAACGACTCGAGGATACCAACGGCAGCAAAACATTTGCCGTACAGAGAGGGCTGTTTGAGAGAGGCTTGGATGGCTGTCGCGACCAGTTTGCCTTGGATGATAGAAGAACACATGATAGCCAAGCCCGACAAAAGCCCCACAGGAATCGCTGCGATGGGGGAGAAGGTGCCGGCGATAATCTTGTTGTACATCAGCAGCATGAGCACGAACCCATAAATGATCTGAGAGGCTGGTGCCGACGCAATACCGATGAATTTCCCATGACCCTCTTCAGTTTTGGTCATGGCAGCGTGGGCAGCCGCCCAGCCGATGTAACTGCCAAAGCAGCTACCTACCGCTGAGATGGTCAGGACGAGAATGGGTCCTAGTTGGTTATAAAGTGGCATCGTATCCATATGTTTTCAAACTCCTTCTTCATTTGTGAGATGATAACGTGAGTGGACTAAACGGTTTTCCTTCCCCTTCAAACGAGTACCTGTACCACTCAAGAAAATTGAGACGCAACCCATGGATCACCCCTCCCATAATAGCTAGGAGGATATTCATGCCATGAGCAAGAATGACCAGAATGAGGCCGGCGATGAACGGAACCTCTTCTGCCATCTGGTTGATGATGCCGGCTAGAATAATGCTAGTCGCACTCAGGGCGTACAGACGCAAGTACGAAAGGACATCGGCAAACAGTTGGACGGCCACCGTCAGCTCGAAGATGCCAGCAAGCCCGTGCCTAATCACCAGTGCGATAAGGGCAAACCCGGCACCACAACCCATGAGCTGTAACCCAATGGAGGAGGCAACATCGGAAGGGATGCCAAAGACGTACTGAACGATGGATGTGGCGTGTAAGTAAGCGGCGGCGAAGAGGTAGCCTCCGATGATGAAGAGGATCCAGCCCAGATAGGTTATATTACGGGGCAGGTAGCGCGCCAGCCCCACAATAATGTGGATGGCGCCAATGAAGAGCGCCAGTTCGAGGAAGATGTTATCCACAAAAATCGAGTAGAAGGGTTGGGCGTTGGGGGAGGGGGCCTCGTGGAGAAACTCATCGAGGGAGGAGGGGGATTGTCCTGCGTGGCCTGTTTGCCAGGTTGCGACGTACTCGTCGTGGTGGGCCAGGTGGTAAGCGGCCTGTTTCTCAACAAGGTAGGTCACAAGAGAGTATTTTCGAATGGGGTTGTTTTTTGCCAGCTCGATCGAAAAGACCGAGTTGGTCAGGACGCCCCAGACCATACAGGAGACTCCTAGCAAGAGGATCAGTTTGACAAACCGTTTGCCAGCCTCTGAGGTGGTCTTTTTTCGGAAGAGCAGGCCTGTCAAGAAGAAGATGAGGCCGTATCCGGCATCCGCAACAATGAATGCAAAAAAGAGAGAGAAAAAGCAAAGTACCCAAAGGGATGGATCGTCGTCTTTGGCTGAGGGTGTATCATAGATCTGGACGAGGTCTTCGCCTACTTTGGCAAACCCTTTGTTCTCAAGATAGGTTGGAGGCATTTCATTCTTATTGGGGTGCAGCTCTTCACAAAAGATGCCGCACGCCTTGCTGAGGGAAAACGCCTCTTGCAGCCTGGTCTCAGGTACCCAGGCGGTTGCGGCGAAGACATGGTTCGAGAGCGCTTTCTTGGTGGTGGTTGCCACCCGCTGCCGTTTTGTCACGTCGGCGATTTCTAAAAGGGAGGCTCGCAGGCTTGTGACGAGGGCCGCTTTGCGTTTGAGCTGGTGTTCGAGCTCGGAGATTCCTGCCTCAATGGTGTGGAGTTGCGAGGAGAGCGTGACCAGCTCTTCGGTGAGAGGCACCTCTTCGAGGCCGGATATATTGATCGGTTCAGGCGTAAGAGAGACAAAATATTCTTTTAATTGGGCGGAAGTCAACGGAATGAGGTTGGGAGAGAGCTCAGCAGCCTTTCTCTTTGCCGAGGCGGTCCATAGCCGAAATCGACAGGATGTCTTGGATTCAATGTCGCGGATGATGTCGAGAGGGATGGGGCCAAAGGGAGCCACGAGACTCAGCTGCTCCTGAATCGCCTTGCGCTTGGTAATCCGCTCTTCAAGCTTTTGTTTCTCGGTGATGACCTGGCGCGAGAAGAGGATCGGATCGTCAATGTGGATATAGGTCGACTGCTCCACATCGAAGTGTTGCAGGATCTTGATGGCAAGCACAACCTCTTGGAAGTCGGTTGCCAGCAGGTCATCGAGGGTCACCTTCGTGCCAGTAAATTGGGCAAGGCCAGCCTTTTGGAAGGCGGCAAAGAAGGGTTCTTGTTGCGAGGCGGCACCAATAAAGATCAGTTTTTTGACATCGATTCTCATACTGCCTGACGAGCCAAAATTTTTACTTTTGCCATCTTAGCTTGGGCCACAGCGGCCAGCTGCAGGTCTCCAAGGAAGATGCGGATTGCTTTCATGTTCCGGATGCATTGTGGAATGAGCACTTTTTCAAACAGGTTCACCCTGATAGAGACCTGCCGCAGCTCACTCGAGAGGATGGCCATACATTGTTCAGCCACTTTTCTTTTCCTGTTGGTGGCTTTCAGTGCCCGTACCTCTTCGACGAAGCTATCCAACCAGGGAGGGGTATCGTACAGATCGTAGGTTGTGGGGGCAAAAATAATAGCTTTGAGCACAGGCAGTTCCACGCCAGCGATGTTCTCCTTTTCCTCTTCGACCCGTTCGACCTTCCACGCCTCTTCGAGAGGTATGTGAGGGAGCAGTCCAACCAATTTGGCCGACTGGCGTAGGTGTGACGACTGGCGCTCATACTCTGTGATGACCGTTTCCAGAACAGTGCGCGCCGTAACCACTTCGGCTTGCAGGATCGCTTTCCTTAAGCGAAGCGTCGGCAAATACCGCTCAAGCTGGCTTAAGCGTACCTGTTGTCCTCGAAGCTCCTGTTTGGTGAACTTCAGTTCTGCCATACCTATTTCTTCGCCTTCCAGAATTTCTCAAGGATCGCTTGCTTGATGCCCACCTCTTCCTTATTGAAACAGATCGACAGGATATTCCATCCAATATCGAGCGCCTGCTCCAGAGAGCAGTTCACGTTCAGGTCCATGAGCTCTTTTTCAAATAGTTTTGCAAAATGGAGTAGCTTTTCATCCCATTTTGAGAGGCGAAAGCCCATGGCGTGCCGTTCTTTTGCCTTTTTGGATTCGGCGTAGAGGCGGATCATGGCGTTGGCAACCTCTCCATGGTCCTCACGGGTAATTTTGCCAATGACCATCTGTTTTAAACGGGAGAGTGACCCGAATGGATCGATTTTTCCATTGTGGAGGTAGAACTGGCCTTCAGTAATGTATCCGGTATTATCAGGAATTGGGTGGGTCACATCGTCTCCTGGCATGGTGGTGACGGTGACGATGGTGATCGAGCCGCTTCCCTCAATGGCAACCGCCTTTTCATACCGGGCTGCCAAGTCGGAATAAAGAGATCCAGGGTAGCCGCGGTTTGAGGGCACCTGATCCATGGTAATGGCAATCTCGCGCAAGGCGTCAGCAAAGGCGGTCATATCGGTGAGGAGCACCACCACGTTGTGATGGTCGAGAGCAAACTGTTCGGCGCAGGCGAGAGCCATGTCTGGGACCAGAACGCACTCGACTGTCGGGTCGGTTGCCTTGTGGATGAACATGACCGTCTTATTCTGCGATCCGGAGGATTCGGCATTGTCGACAAACGCCTGATACTCTGAGAAGGTCAGCCCCATGCCTCCGATGATGATCACGTCGGCGGCCGCCTGGTTGGCGATGCGCATGAGGAGCTTATTGTACGGCTCTCCAGCAATGGAGAAGATGGGGATTTTCTGCGATTTGACCAAGCAGTTGAAGACGTCGATCATGGGGATGTTGGTGCGGACCATCTCTGTTGGGACTATCCGCTTGACCGGATTGAAGGAGGGGCCTGCGATTTCGATGGATTCTCCCAAAATCTCGGCGCCGCCATCGATTGGGTCTCCCAACCCGTTCATACGACGGCCCAGCAGATTGGGGCTGAAGGTGGCCTGTACCTGACGGCGCAAGAAGACCACGCGATCCCCTGTAGAGATACCTCTGGTGTTTGAAAAGACCTGCATCGTGGTCTTTTCTCCGTCAATACGGATGACCGAGGCATACGCTTTGCGGCCATCGCCCATCTCAATTCGGGCCAACTCGCCCAACCCCGCACGACTTCCGCTCACTGTGATCAGGTTGCCGCGGATGTCATCAATTCTATCGTGTATCGTTCTCATGTATTTTTACCTACACATTTAACATGGCCTCAATCTCTTCTACGGCATGTTGGTATGTCGCCACACCGAGAGGCAGATAGTTGAGGTTCTTGAGCCTGTGCTGAAGTGCTAAGAAAAACTCTCGAGCTTCATCATGGGTTTTAAAGAAGAACCGCTGTTCCAAAATTCGTCCCATGAGGGCAAGGGAGGCCATCTGGCGATCCAGTGGGCAGTAGCAATCTTCCTTATCGAAAGAGTTTTGCTGGAGGTAGCAAAAGTCATACAGCTCCCCCTTCAAGTAGATTTGCATATCATCTAACGAGATGCCCTCTTCGCCAACCACCTCCATCCGTTTCTTTATCTCATCGTCCTCACGGAGTATTCTGGAGGCAAAATCGACGATTTGTCCCCAATTGGGCATTCGATCGGCCAGCTCGTTAGCGACCAGCGTGGTGTATTTTGACCAGGAGATGAGCGGATCGATAGCCGGGTATCGACGGGCATCAGACCTCTCTCGTGAGAGCCCTAAGAAGGCGCCAACGACAGCCAGTGTCGCCTGGGTCACCGGCTCTTCAAAGTTTCCGCCAGCTGGCGAGACGGCGCCGCCAATGGTCAGCGATCCGGATCGGCCGCTCTCGGTCACAACGACGCCAGACCGTTCGTAGAAGGAGGCGATTCTGGAGGCTAAGTAGGCTGGGAACGCCTCCTCGCCAGGGATCTCCTCGAGTCGGCCGGACATCTCTCGCATCGCCTGCGCCCATCTTGAAGTCGAGTCGGCCAGGACCAGGACGTGGAGCCCCATCTGACGGTAGTATTCTGCCAGCGTGACTCCCATGTAGACAGATACCTCTCGAGCCGCAACAGGCATCGAGGATGTGTTACAGATGATGATGGTCCGCTTCATGAGCGATTCGCCAGTGTGCGGATCGACTAAGTGGGGAAACTCCCTCACCACTTCGACGACCTCACCCGCCCGCTCACCACAGGCAACCACAACGACGATGTCTACGGAGGAGTATTTGGCGAGGTGGTGCTGGAGCACCGTTTTTCCTGCTCCAAAGGGACCTGGAGTGCAGAATGTGCCTCCCTTGACGATGGGGAATTGGGTGTCGATGATGCGGCAGCCTGTGTCGAGCATGCGCGTCGGCCGAACCTTCATCCCTGCAAGGAGCTGATTCTTGATAGGCCACCGTTGGACCATGGTGAACTGGTGTTCTACGCCCCGCTCATCGACCGCTTTGGCAATGACCGTATCGATCGTATAGTGGTCTTTTGGGGCAACCCAGGTGATCTTGTAACGGCCGTAGGAAGAGAAGGGGAGCATGATGAGGTGCTGGAACCGGTTTTCGATGACCATACCGAGTGCGTCGCCTCGGTGGAGCATTTGGAACTCTTTGGCGATCGGCAAGAATTCCCACTTCTGGGTTCGGTCCAGCGCATGGCCAAGGAACCCTTTTTGGAGGAAATAGCCTGATTGATGGGCAATATCCTCGAGCGGGTTTTGGAGCCCGTCAAAGATGGTGCTGAGCAGTCCTGGGCCCAGTTCTGCCTCGAGCAGGTTTCCGGTGAACGTAACAGGAGTGTGAACTGAGATCTCCCGCGTATCTTCAAAAACCTGCAGTTTGGCCTCATTGCCTGCGATCTCGATGACCTCGGCTCGCAGTTTGGCAGTAGGGAGGTTGATGTAGGCGACCTCTCCTTGCTTAATGTTGTTATCAAAGACGACGTGAAGCAGGTTCCCAAACGCCTTCTTGACATATCCAGAGGCTGGAGCATTCTCCACAATATCGTGTACCATCTTCTTAGTCATGAGCGGTTACCATTTCTTGTAGGGTCTTTTGATTTCGAGGATCGTTCATTGACTGCCTCTCCTCTAACTTACGTAACTTGACAATGTAGGCAAAAACAAGATCAAGGGAGAAAGGGTCCTCTTGATCGCAGAGGGCATCTACGGCATGGAATTTCCACTGTGAGATGGCCGCCTCAAGTTCACTTGGGCTACCCCCTTTTGTCTTCCAAATCCGTAATAGCTCCTGGAAGGGCTCTGGCCACTGTGCTGTATCGGTAATATCAAATCCGATCTCTTCAGGATCGATCGTAACCTCCCTCTGGAGTGCCTGTGCACGCAGCCATGAGAAAACGAGCCGACAGGTATTTTCGAATCGGAAGTATCTGTGAACAAAGCCTGCAGGCTTCTTTTGATTCTTTAAGAAAGAGTGGATTAATTCGTGCGCATACTTTTGACGGTCACTGAGCGTCTTGTAGGTTTTGTAAAACACCTCAGCTCCTCGTGGGATAAACTCCGGATCGCGCAATGCGATGACGAGCTCCTCGTGGGAAATGGATCCTTGCACCATCATGGGGGTGCCTAAGAAAAAGGAGCGTAGATTCTCCAAGTCTTGAAGGGTCTGTAATCGATCGACATCCTGCATTTCAGACCGCGAGAGGTTCTGCTGGAGGTAGAAGAGCAGCTCCTGCGACGAGATCTCTGGGCTTGTCTCGAACTTCAACTCGGGAAGAAAGGGGATTAAGAAGTATCGACTCATCCTTTGTTACTCGCTGAAGAAGAATTTTCGGAAATCGGATCGGATGAACCCGGCAAACATCTCCTTCAAAGACTCTGGGGTTATTTCGATGGAGAGGTGCTTTGATTTGACTTGGAGGAGGAATCCGTATGGCTGTTCGCCGACGTACAATCCTTCTTTTGGAAGGTGTTTCAGGGCGTTTTTCCCAAGGTGTTCCACGAGCACCTGCTTATCCAGGTTCTTTCCGATCCAGACGCAGATGTCTCCCTCAATTCCTTCCTTGTGGAGTTCTTCAATCAGGAGGTCGAGCAGTTTGGCTGTTTTGCGCTCGCTGGAAAACTCATCAGCAAGGTAGCGGTCCAGTTCTGGGTTAAACAGGGATTTTTCAATTTTTTCCTTTACAATGCCGATGGCTTGCTTACTGGCCTGTTCGAGTGAGGCATCGAAGGCGGCCCGTTCTTCTCTGAGCTTACTGCGAAGCTCTTGAAGCATCCGATCGGCCTGTTGTTTGGCCTCTGCCCGTATTCTGGCGGCATCCCGTTCTGCGGCGGCTTTAATGCTCTCAGCCTCTTGCAGTGCTGGCTCAAGTGTCTCATTCCTAATGACTTGACAGATAGCCGCTAGGCGTTCATCGCCAACTCCACGTCTCTCCATGAATCAACTCCCTACAGTACCTTGAAGAAGAGGGTTGTCCCCTCTCTTCCATGAAACTAAAAAAGATGAAAATTAAAAGCGACAACTTAACGTTTTGAAGAGGGGAGTTCTGCGATGCGCACGGGTGGTCGAATCGTCTCCTCTCATACAATTGCAAAAAAAAGTTGTCAGCAACGATCTAAAGCTTTTAGATCGTAAGAGGACAAGCAGTCCTTCTCATCGGCCAGATCCTCTGAAATGGGGGAGACCGGTGGTCTAATCATAACAGTGGAGAAAGCGTTCTTCCAATGCTATATGGAGCCGAGGGGAGTCGAACCCCTGACCTCAACAATGCGAATGTTGCGTTCTACCAAACTAAACTACGACCCCATGCCATCTATGATACGCTTCTGCCTGTTTTTTCGCACGAATTTCGTTGGATCAATCCCTCCTTGCATAAAACTTGCTGCAGATGTAACGTAACACCAATTTTCAACCGTGCGGGTGGTTTTATGAAGGAATCGTTGACAAAGCTCTTTTTCCTGTTTCGCATCTTGCCGCTCTTCTTACTGTTCATATCTCACGCTCTTTTGGGAAATGATCAGCAAAAGAAGGGTGAGGAGTCTAATTATTGTTGCTTTGTTTTTGATAGGTGTTTTGCCCATTACAAGCCCTCGTACCTCTCTGCCGAAGATGTCGATCTTTTACTTCCCGAAGTGGCTGAGCTCAAAAAGGAGTGGAAGACTTTAAATCAGTACAACAGAGGGAAGAAAAGTGGATATATTGTCGGCAAGTATGGGATTGATGCCTTCGCTTTTAAAGCAGGAACGCTAGCAAAATTGGGTCCTCGATTTCGGCTGCTGAAGCGAGCGAGCACGATGGCGACGTTAGCGCAATGCGCCTCTTCAGAAGTCAAAAAGCTGGCAATCACGAATGAATGGATAAAGCGAACAACGATCCGTGTTGGTTTGTTCGATCATAAGCAAACGAGAGTTGTTCTCAGCAATCCGAATGTCATCCCCCACGTCATGCTCAAAAAACATGCATGGGATAAACTCATTCCACTCACCGGTAACAAACAAGAAGACATCAAAAAAGTCATCGAGTTGTTGGAAAAATATGATATCGCGCACCCCAAGTTTATCAAAGAAAGATTGGGAAGTTTTCCCAAGAATGCTCCAATGCTTCTTAGTGCTGAGCATAGAATAGAAGTACAAGGCCATACGGTGGTTGCACAGTTAGAGTTTTATCCCAATCAACATTTAGCGCGTTTGAAAGATGCCTGGATTGAAACAAAAT
>JAJZPP010000011.1 GCA_021811115.1 bacterium
CAAACCCAATATTCTCGTTGCGTATGAGCGATCCATCCCTATCAATAATGCCCTTTTCACGACAGGCGGTTAACAGTGAAAAGATAGCCTCTATCCGTGCGGAAGCCTCTTTCATCTTCTTTTCCGCCACGAGCCGCAAAATAGTCTGCTTCAAAGGCAGCGCTTTTCGTTGGAGGATGAATGGGACATCCTGCAAGTTGACCTTTTCGATTTTACCCCGCTCCGTCAGCAGCGTCACGGTAGGCAATTTTGTACTCTGCGGGCCAAAGGAACAGACAATCATCCCGGTCTCTTCTGGAATAATCGTCTTGCCAATGATGGCACCCAGCACAGCATCGTCAAGCGGTTTTTTACGGCTCTTCCTAGATGCCTTCTTCATGAGCTTGAAGACATATTTCCCATCAGCCGTCTCGTACGCGATGCTCTGTTTACCTTCACCTAGAAAGAAGAGCGGCTGTGAGAAGAGAGGTCGGACCGATTCCGCCGATACGGGAGGAACCTTTTCAAGCTTTGAAATATCATTAAATCGGCACACCATTGACGAAGAACAGAGCCGCTGTTGGCGCGACGAGACTTTTTGCCACTTGATAACGCCAAAGAGAGCGATTAAGCCCACACATATGCTGCATAACCACATCCACGGTCTTGCCATAAAGGTCTTAAGCCCCTCATCTTTCAAAAGAACGCATGATATCATAACGCTAGAGATTTGCGCAAAAGATCGCGAATCGACATAACGCTTCACTTTTCTCCTTAAGGTCAGGTAAAATTGTGGCACACGTGGCACCACCTAGGATGTATCGAAGAGAATGGCAAAACTTCTTACCATCGCACTTTCAAAACCAGCCTACCGATGGGTACTCACGTTTACGCTCCTGTTCGCCCTCGGATTTACGATAGCAACTCAGCTCGAGATGTTCACCCTCGGCGTTGTGACGCGCAAAGGCCCTGATTTCTTCGAGCTGTTTGGCTCTGGCAAACAGAGCCCCTCCGTCAGCCAGGCTGAGCTCCAGAAACGGTGGGAAGAGTTGGGCGGCAATGAGCATGGCAGCGTCTCCCGCACCGATGTGGATCAGTTTTTGGAGAACCATAAACGAGAAGGGATCGTAGATAGAGGTCTTGAGAGTATTCGCCGCTACCTTCCCATCGATCGAGATGTGCACGTCCTCATTATCGTCATCCTCTTTGTGGCCCTCTTCAAGGCGACCACCCTCTTTTTCTACAGGTATGGGACAAAGCTTTTTGCCATCAACATATCGCGAGACATCCGGCAGGAGTACTTCGAGCATATCCAAGCGCTCCCAATGAGCTTTTTTCAAGAGCACAACATCGGCGCTCTCTCGTCACGTGCCGTCAACGATGCGTACATGATTGCTGATGGGATCAACTCAACCCTTGTCAATTACTTTCAGACGCCCTTTGCCTTCTTTTCGACTCTCTCGCTCTGTCTCATCATTAGCTGGAAGCTCTCCCTGGTCGTCTTCATAGGCCTGCCACTGCTCATCGGTCCTATCATCTTCATTGCCAAGCGAATAAAACGGATCTCAAAACAGATTCAAAAGAAGCAGGAAGCGTTTGCCTCGGTGCTCGTGGAGTTCTTAAGCGGCATCCAAACGATAAAACTGTTTGCCATGGAAGATTTCTCCCTGAAAAAATACAAGGAGCACAATGCGGCCATGGCCCACCTTGAAATCAAGAATGCCCGGTATGACAATAGTTCCCGTCCTGTGCTCCATGCGATCGGAATGCTCTTCCTCGTGACCGCCCTGATATTCGGGTTGTGGGGATTAAAACTGCCTCTTCATGAGGTCCTCTTCTTCTGCGGACTCCTCACAGCTGTCTATGAGCCAATCAAAAAATTCGCGGAAGAGAACGGGCGCATTCAACGGGCCAAAGCGGCCTGCGATCGACTGTACGATGTGCTCCATTTGACGCCATCCATCCAAGATGAGCAGGGAGCCAAGACTTCTGTTAGTTTTTCCCACTCGATTGCGTTTAACAATGTTTCCTTTGCCTACGCGGATACGACACAGGCTCTCTCCCAGGTCTCCTTTGAGATTAAGCGAGGAGAAATGGTCGCTATCATTGGTCCTACGGGAGGAGGGAAGTCGACAATCGTCTCGCTGTTGACTCGACTCTTTGAACCGCAGAGCGGGACTATTACAATCGATGGCGTACCGATAAACCAGTTCACACAAAAGGCTTTGCGAGAGTTCTTTGCTGTAGTGCCACAAAAGCCATTCTTATTCCACGACACGGTCAAAGAGAACATTCGGTTTGGCCGACCCTTTAGCGATGAGGCGGTGCTACGGGCCGCCAAAATGGCCCATGCGGATGAATTCATCCAAAAACTTCCGTGCGGATATAACACCTTCCTGGCAGAGGCGGGCAAAACCCTCTCTGGCGGCGAGCAGCAGCGGTTGGCCATCGCGCGGGCGCTCATTAAGGAGTCCCCGATCCACATTCTCGATGAGGCGACCTCCTCTCTTGACACGTCGAGTGAAACCCACATCAAGCTCGCCCTGCAAGAGATTAAGCATTCAGCTACCCAAATCATCATTGCCCATCGACTCTCTACCATTGAGAATGCTGACCGTATCATCGTCATTGAAGAAGGATCCAAAGTGGGTGATGGAACCAAGGAAGAGCTGTTGCACACATGCCCTACCTTTAATCGGTTGTGGGAGGCAAAATGAAGCGCCTTTTTTTATTCCTTGCCCTCTGTACCTGTCTGGCAACCTGGCTCTTCTTTTCGTGGAAGCATGAACAATCGATGCCTGCGGCCTTACGGAAAAGTCAATTTGACCGTTCCTTAAAGTTGAAAGAGCTTGGAGCGGAGTTTGTGACTCACCGCAAGCTTGATAAAGAGATGCTCACCCTCTCGCATAGGATGATCGACAGACGGAAAAGCGAATGGAACCAAGGGGGCCGTGCAGCGATCCCCTCTATCATCCATCAAATCTGGCCTCAAGAGGGACCAATCCCCGAAAACTACCTCCGAGCCACAAGAACGGTGCAGCTGTACAATCCTGAGGCCACCTACATACTGTGGAAACGGGCCGATGTGGGTCGATTGCTCTCAGAGCTCTTTGGAAAGGAGTGGGAAGACCTCTCTTTTGACATTGTTCGCGATGTGGCGGCCGCCGCCATCTTGTGGCAACATGGGGGGGTGGTTATCGATGTGGAATCGGAGGCGGTTCATTCGGTAAAGGAGCTGCTCACCTTAGCCGATTGTATCATCGGGTTTGAACCGCCACTTGGAAAGGTCCAATTCCAGAGGAGGCTCTTCCTCTCATCCTCTGTCATCGCGGCAGAAAACCATCACCCGCTCATCCGGGCATGGCTCACCGAGATGTGGCGCCGAGCCCTTCTCGCCCGGCACAATCCGAACATCAGTGCTCTATGGGTGACTCAAGAGTCCTTAACCCGTGCTGCGGCAGCGTTCCATGACCAGAAACGGCCACTCTTCCTTGGCCCAACCTACTTTTGTCCGGTGCGCCCCGCCCACATTCGTCTCTTTAGACGCACTCTTGATGGCGAAGAGCATACAAGATTTTTGAAACGGTGGGCTCAAACGCTAGGCATTCTGAGTGTCCCTCCGTACTCACGAGTGGATAGAGATACTCTCTGTGTTCATCTGAATGGAGGAAGAGAGTCAGGAAAATCGCCGCTCAAATGAAAAAAATGCAAAAGGGTTTTGATTCAAAAGTGGCTGGTCATTTATCGTAGCTGAGAACTGTAAAAGGGGGTATGTCGGTCAATGAAAAAATTACTGATGAAGTATTCTGCAACCCTATGTGTGGGAGCATTCATGATATGCACCCTTTTCCAAGGGTGTTCCAGAGATGAAAAGGGAGAGAAGAGCACTGCCTTTGCGCCCATTTCAGAGGTCTCTTTCGATGAGTCGATGGGAAAATCGGCCAATGAGTTTAAGTTTATCTTCGTCAACAGTGACGATGCGGCCCGTTATGCGAAGAGCAAAGCGCTCTTCGAGAAGAATATGCCCTCAAAGGTGGTTGCAACCAAGAAGCCACGAATCCCGAAAATTATCCACCAGATCTGGTTGGGCCCCAATCTTCCGCCATCAAACTTCGCTGAATTCCAAGCCAGAATTAAGGCGCTCCACCCCGATTGGGAGTACCACCTCTGGTCTGAGGCTGATCTGGAAGAGTTGAAGCTCGAAAACTGGGATCTGGTAGAAAAGTCTCAGAACTGGGCTGAAAAGTCAGATATCATTCGTGGCGACCTCCTCGACCGATTTGGCGGCGTTTACATGGACGTCGATTTTGACATGTATCACTCTCTGAACGAACTCCATGAAAAGTATGACTTCTACGCCGGTATGGAGCACCCTCACAAGATTGCGACAACCAATAATCGAGTATGGGTTGGTATTTCCATCATGGCCTCCTGTCCTCACCACCCGATCATCGTGAACTGGAAACGCAGAGTCAGAAACAACTGGGATGATGTGGATCTTCGTTTCTCATCTCAAGTTGAAAAGGTCATTAACCACACCTACTTCAATTTCACTCATGCCGTCATGCAGGAGATTGACAAGGAGGGGTATGTTGACATGTTGTTCCCAGCTACCTACTTCTATCCGATCGCGCCCAACTATGCTGCTAAGCGGCGTGACACCACGTTCCGTGTCTGGAGAGAGAAATTCTACGAGTTCCTTGAAGGCATCCATCTCAAACGGCCTCGAGCCTTCTCCCATCCATATCCAGAGACCATTGGTGTCCACTATTGGGGAAACAGCTGGCTTCCAGAAATGGATACGCAGATACGAGATCTCCAACGGCTGGTAGATGCCTCTCGGAAGGATCTGTACAAGGTTCAACAAAAACTACGTCTGATGGAACGGCGGTTGGCGGCCTCTGAGCAAAAGGCCTCCGAATTTGCCGCCTCTCTCCAAGACAAAAAGCGTCCTCCCGCCCCTGTTGAAGAGACACTCGTTGCCAGCGTCAAAGTGAGTGGGTAAGATTAAGCGCAAAGGGTAGGCGCAAAGGATAAGCTTATTAAAAATTTTCCTTTGCGTTTTCGAATCCAATAGCGGCGTGCGGAAGAGCTTCTCCCTGGCGCCGCTTTCAGACTAGGCTGGTTGAGAGATCAACGTCGAATCTGAGACCATTAGCGTCGTCAGATAGAACTTCAGGTTCCTCCAAGCTCCGCTTCAGAGGCTCAATCCTGGCATGGTTTACATCATTTCATGCATATCAACCTAAGGTTTGTTCTTTTTCATCAGCGCAGAGGCTAGCGCCAAAGAGAGGCGCTGAGTACGCAGAGAAAATAGATCAATTCACGCGATGTGAGAATTTTCCAAAAGGACGCTATTGATAAGTCAAGAATGCGCTGATGAAAAGATGAAAACTACTGATCTGCCTCAACTTATTGAGCGGTTGCACTATTTCTTATTCGCGTTGCATCGCAGGCTACTCAAATCTGATGTGAATACTCTGACGAGCTGCTGCAGCCACTCTCGCAAAACGCTCTGCAAGCACAGTCCCCGCCGTTTCAATGGCTACTCGAACACGTCCACACAGCTTGACAGCGCCTGTTGCTGTCCACGAAACCCCTTTCCACACATACGAGCCAGTAGGCTGCAAAACGTTCCGATAGAGGGGAACAACAACACTCTTAAAGAGCCAAGAGGCGGCCTCTGCCGTTTTCTGAGCCACAAGGCTCAAGAGTTGGGAGACGACTTTTCCAATAACTCGAAGCACTGGGCACAGCACGGTCTTCCAGAGAGGATTGATGACATACGTAAACAACAAACGAGCCACCGTCGCAGCCTTCTCAGCCACAGTTCCCAGGACTCGACCAAGGAGGTCACCAGTCCATAGAATGGCTCGTCCAATTTGAGTGAGAACAGGCAAGATCGCCTTTTGAAAGAGGGGTCGTAGCACCGTTGTAAAGACCCAAGAGGCGGCCCTAGCTACTTGAGTAGCAATGGGACAAACTACCTTGGATATCGTTCGTGCTATAGCCATACCTACTGGTCGTAAAGATAAGTCCCACAGTGGCACCAGGAGATGGTTAAAGACCCATCCAGCCACAATCGAGATTTTCTCGCACAGGTAAGAGGCATCAGGGGCTATCACACGGATCACCGAGCGTAGAGCTGAAACAAGAGGCGTTACGACGGCGCGTACAGCATCAGGAGCACATTCGATGACTTTTTTAGGGAGTGCGTACAGAGCCCCGTACAGCGGAACCGCTCCTGAAAACAGGATTTTTTCACCAAGCTGTTGGGCAGCTCGTCCCAGCTGGACAAGGCGGGCGGAGCCCACACCCACTCCTAAGCTCACAACCCCCTTCGCACAGAGCGCAAATTCAGCGCCTAAAAGGACGAGGGAGTACATGGAGCCAAATAGAATGGCAGCGCATCCAGCCAGTTTTTGCGCGGTCGTATACCTATGTGAATCCGTGAAGAAAATCCGCTTGACATTTCCAAGAGTCATATCGTAAGGATTCTTTAACAATACGTCGTGGACTGCTCCGCTCACAGCTCCCAGAGCACGTCGTGTAAGACTATATTCACGATGTCCAAACGCCTCTTTTGCTGTTTGTAACGCAATTGGGTTCCAATATATTTTTTGAAGATGAACCATACATTACTCCCTTACTTGATTTACGAGCGCCAGTTTAGGGGGATAGAGGATTGAAGGGAAGGATATTTTGCCTGATAACACTACCCATGTCCTTCAAACCGGTCATCTGACTGTACCTGGCACTCAACTCGTGCACAGACTGCTCAAAATCCCTCGGTAGCTGAGGCAGCGTCATTTGATCAAAGGCAATTTGTACCCCTACGTCAGAGTTGAGGAGCACTTTCAAGGAGCACTCGTACTGAGAACGACGATTGATGGGGGCTGTTTGGCCTTTTTTGGAGAGCGCTGCGCTCTGAAGGGCGTAGAACGCATGGAATGTGATAGTGATACCCGCCGGGCCCAACGCTACAGAAGGAGTCAATGTCCAACTCCAAGATTCACAACGGGAGCGATCGGTATTCTGCGCCTTATTCGTTTCTCCTATTTTCGTAAAAAATGGTCTTAAATAATGGATATCATGGGAAATACGTTGCGCATCATGGATCAGGTTGGCTACAACACCCTCTTGCAAGACTTCTGCAGGAATATTCACAGAGGCGAAGGAATGTTGAGAAGCTACTGGTAGTATCGGCATCACTGTCTCAAGCAGAGACGGTGTCCCCACGACAGGCTCATAACAGGTTGAAAATCCCTTACAAAAACGAGTAAGACCATCCAAGGTATCAGCGCCCGCCTTAAAGGAGAGCACCCCAGTCTCAACCCGCTTGAGGGCATGATCCGGAGCAAAAGTGGATGTCACATACCACTTTACTGTTCCAGCGGCACAGGTATAGTTACCTTCCAGGGTACATGTGTAGTTTTCTGCGACGTTGCTCGCCTTCAAAAAGTGAGCGCATGTCCAGAGATCACTCTGTATGAATTTTCTCACATAGCTTTGGACAAGGTTTTGCATAAGCAGCACAAAGACTTTCGTCCCCATACTCATGATACGCTTGGCCTGCGGGCTTTTTGGTACCGTGATAAATTGGGTATAGGAGGTGCCATCTCTCGAATCAGAAGGGGCAGGGTCTTGAGCCGTGGTGACAACGCCATCTTCAGCGATGTTGAGGCCTGCCAGTAAATCCTTGATAACCTCTACATCACCCTCATTTCCTTGGGGAGCCTTTCCTCGCTGCAGGAGGCCGCGGAGGAACTGATGGGAGGAATCTATATCCGCCTCCGTACACGCTTCCAGAGCGCGTGCGGCCACGTGGGCGGGTGATACACCCCATTTTCCGTGAAAATGGACTTCACACGCTTTCAATAAGGCGGGAGGGAGGTGGCAATCGAGGGGAAGAATTTCATAGGAAGCATAAGAGCAGAGGCCGTGTCTATCCATCAACACGCGCAGGCACCAGACTATGCGGTATTCCGAGAAGGTAAACCGCCTCCCCATGGAGTCGCATCCGGTCTCTTGAAGTCGCGTCGCTATTGTTCTGGCGATGCCAACAGAACTGTCGATCGGGGTCACCCTTTCTTCATGGGAAAAGGAAAGCTCGTACCGCGAATAGAAGTTTTCGCGAATAAACGTTTCAAGCGAATTTTTAAGAGGATCCAACAAAAGGGAACTTCGAGCCACGGCAACACTGCGCAGGAGAACAGCGGCAGGGTTGGGATTCCACAAGGCGCCCTCACGCAGAAAATCCCATACATGCTGTAGCTCCGGTGTGGCGGATTGCCCAGGGAACGTCTCGACAGAAAATGGTGAGAGGGCATCGGCAAGGGGAAAACTCACCCTCCCTACAGAAAGAGAAGCCTCTTCATGAGTCGGTTTGAGAGGAGGAGGCGTGTCATTCCAGGTGCTCACAAAGGACTTTTGTAAACTGCTGAGCATTTGAGGGTCTATTGTTCCTGAATCGATGATGGTTTGAATAGTAGTCACCTGGCCATACCGATCCACTTTTATCTGAATGCTCCAGGGTATGGTGACAGGGGCTACCGGATTCTTCTGCTGCACACTCTGAATGTATTGGGTGATTCTAATCTCGTCGTCCTCGCCACTGTGAATCTCAATCCGCTCGAGCGTATGGGCCCACTCTTTTTGCAGAACAGACATCAAC
>JAJZPP010000012.1 GCA_021811115.1 bacterium
AAGTGTGCTCATGTAACAAAAAGCTTAGCATCCCAAATGTACTTGAAAATGGACATGTCCTCAAGCACTCTGTTCGCTTTCCAGCAATTCCCGTGAATAAATTTTTATCAACTATTTTTTTTATAATTGCTGTGGTCGCTCAGAATATCGACAATACCTCTACTTATCTTGAAAAGGCCTTTTGGTGGCCTGTGGATCATTATCGATATTAAGTAACACCTCAGGAACCAGGGCTTCAACTTCTACATTATTTTCAAGACGTGTCATACATTGTCACTCCCCCATGAGTTTTGTCCACCATCCATATATACAGATCTTCCCATGAGGCAATGTAAAGCTCGGTGAATATGGATTGCTGGCGACGCCAGAATCTGGTTTTTGACTTGGCTTTCTGCATAGCTGCTCGAAAAAGCGCACAGCACCGTTGCTGTATCTGGTCTATTAGAAATGCCAAAAACATTAACAGCCCTAGGATATGGCAGAGGTGTTTGTGGCCATGTCCGTAGTTATGTTCAAAGTTGTAGCTCTGGTTCTTGAGAGTGTTGAACGTCTCATTCTCAACTTTCCATCGTGCTCTTCCTCCTCTGGCTATATCGACAACGTTTTCTTGTGTCACAAGAAGGTCTGTGATCCATGAGAAATGACTGACCTTCCCCTTGTCATTACTTATTTTGCAGTCTATAAAGTTTACTTCAAAATCTGGATTGGCATCGTTTAAGGGTATGTGGTTGTAAAAAGAAAGCTCCCAGGTTTCGTTACCACGAACCACCCTCTTCGTTTCCATCTCGACTCCCTTGAGCCATTTAAAGAGGCTTGGATTTCCTGTGTCATTCACGCCGACGATGAAATGGTCTCCTCCTTCAAGTATTGGTTGGAGATAAGGAACCTTTGCGCTAAGCGCGTCGGAAGTAAAAACGACGCTGAGGTGAGGATGCTCCTTGAAAAACTGTGGTAAAAACCTTTTCGTTGCGTTCTGTTCGCAGTCATTTTTGGTGGAGCCATCTCCCTTTGAAATCGGTTCCGGACAGAAAGGAAAGACTTCTCGATGGTCGGGATGAATTACAACGGCCCCTAACATTTGATGATAGTAGGTGATACGTCCGTCTCTATGATGCCTTTCGCAGCAATTCTCACAGTGTACTTTGTCAGAAGAGAACAACCCTGTACCATCGAGAGCAACAAGGATGTACTTGCCTAAAAACCTATAATCCTCAAGAACCTTTCCCCGCTGAATGAGAGAAAAGAGCTTGGTAAAGGCAGGGCGAAGCCGGTTTTGGTCTAGCAAATCAAGTTTTTCCCTCATATATGTATCTGAGGGAACATTTTTGACTCCGTACAGAGTTGTCAGATTGTGCTTGATAACAGGATCGTCCCGTCCATGGTCGAACTGCAAAAGAGAGGGGAACTTCAAACCAAATACAGCCAAAGCCGACATCAAACAATCAGCTATAGAGATTGCGTGCTTCTGCCCCCCGTGGTCCTTGGTAGGGTCAGGGATAGCCTTAAACACGGCCCTAATCTTGCTGAGCATTGCCCTGGCAGAAAGATGCTTCTTCTCGGATGCATGCATGCCCATTTTGCACCTCCCGATAGTCTGCGAAAAAATACTCTGAAAACCAGTCTACTCCTTAGCGAAAAAAGTTGTAGCGGGAATTGCTGGATGTTTTTTGAAAAACTGCGGTAAACTTTAATCCTGAATATACGTTCCTGCCTCTTCTGATTGCAAGGCTTCCATGATCGAAAGCGGATCCCCAAACTTGTAGACGAAGATCGGCAGGTTATGCTCTCGCGCCAAGGCTATGCTGGTTTGATCCATGATGTTGAGCTTGGCCGCTAACACTTCAGCATAGGTAATCCGCTTGTAGTGCTTCACACCCGCCTCTTTCATCGGATCGCCAGAGAAAACCCCTTTGACTTTTGTCGCCTTGACGAGGAGTGTGGCCTTGATTTCAAGGGCGCGAAGCGCTGCCGCAGAGTCGGTCGTAAAAAAGGGGTTCCCAGTGCCGCCAGCGAAGAGGACAGGCTGGTTCTCTTCAATCAGAGAGCGGGCCAGGAGCGGGTCGATTGGCAAAATAGGCCCTCCTGTTGCGATGGACGACATGACATGAGCTTTGATCCCTCTCTGCCGGAGCGCTTCTCTGACCGCCAGGGCATTCATGACAGTACCAAGCATGCCGATGTGGTCTCCTACCACCTGATCAAAACCGGCCTTCTGGCTCATGTTGCCACGAAACAGGTTGCCAGCCCCGATAACGATACCGAGGGGGATTTTGGCTTCTATGACGCTTTGGAGGGATGTAACGATACGGCCGATAGCGGAGGGAGAAAATGTCTCTTCAGGGCTGCTCTGAAGCAGTTGTCCTGAAAATTTTACGAGAACTCGTAGCTGATTGCCCATGTTGGACCTAATGAGATGTTGCGACGTAACTCAAGAGCAAAGGGCCCCTAAGCGAGCCCGAATCCGATTTTATTTTCCGGCTGTCCACCTGAGGAAACGAAGAATCCGGACATCCTTACCACGAGTGGCTCCCTGCTTCTTGGCATACTCTGCAACGGAGACCGAATCATCGCGAATGTACTTTTGGTGCGTCAAGCAGACCATGTTGTAGAATGCCTGGATCTTGCCTTGGAGTATCTTCTCAATGATGTTTTCCGGTTTGCCTTTGATTTGCTCTTTGGCAATCTCTTTTTCCTGCTGCAGGACCTCTTGAGGCACCTCTTCGGGGGAGGTGTACTCAGGAGCGGCGGCAGCAACATGCATGCCAATCTCGCGAGCGAGAGTCTCTTCTCCAGCCCCTTGAAGCACCACAGCCGTGAGAATCTTACCATTCATGTGAGAGTAGATGCCGATCGATTCGGAAGGTTTCTTCTCAAGGATGGCAATCCGACGGATCTGAATGTTTTCTCCGATCGTCTGGATGAGGAGGGAGCGGTACTGATCCACGGTGATGTGCTTATCTTTTGAGTAGGGCTGCTGCAAAAACGCCTCAAGAGAGCTCGGATGGGTCAGAGCCACCTCTTCGACGATGTTTTTGGCAAACTCTTGGAACCGGTCATTTTTGACCACAAAATCGGTCTCCGCATCAATCTCAGCGATGGCGACAAGCTTTGGTGTCTCGTAGGAGAGCACCATGCCCTCTTTTGTTGTACGCCCCTCTTTTTTTGCAGCCGACGTCATGCCCATTTTCCGAAGGTAGGCAATCGCCTCTTCCATGTTCCCTTTGGTCTGCTCCAGAGCCTCTTTGCATTTGGCCATGCCTACGCCTGTTCGATCACGCAGCTCTTTGACAAGGCCTGAGGTGATAATTTCTGTACTCATTACTCTTTTCCCTCCACAACTTCTGTTGCCTTGAAGACTTCAACCATCTCTTCAGCCTCCTCTGGTTGGGCCGTCTCTTTTCCCTTGAGGAGTTGGAGTTCCTCTTTTTTAGCCACAATGCAGTCGGCAAGAGTTTCCAGGATGAGTTTGATGCTTCGTTGCGCATCATCATTTCCTGGGATGACGTAATCCACAAGGTCTGGATTGCAGTTTGTGTCAATGAGAGCCATGACGGGGATGCCGAGCTTGCGCGCTTCGGCTACCGCCAGTTTCTCCTGACCTGGGTCAACCACTACCACAAGACCTGGAAGCTTTCGCATACCGCGAACGCCAGAGAGGTTTTTCTCCAATTTTTCTTGGAGTTTGGTGAGTTCTGACAGCTCTTTTTTGGTCAGCCCATCGCCACCAGCAGCAATCCGTTTCTCAATGCGCTCAAGTTTCTTGATTGACTGACGGATAGTGGCGAGGTTGGTGAGCGTTCCACCGAGCCATCGCTCACAGACGTAAAATTCGCCGGCCCGCTCCGCCTCTTCGCGGCAGACCACTTTTGCAGCCTTTTTTGTGCCAACAAAGAGAATCGATTTCCTATTGGCAACCAGCTCCTCAACAATGTCACAGCTAGCTCGCAACAGCTGCAGTGTCTTTGCCAGATCGATGATGTGGATATTGTTGCGCAAGCCGAAGATGTATGGCGCCATTTTTGGGTTCCACCGCTGTTTCTGGTGGCCAAAATGGGTCCCTGCCTCAACGAGGTCTTTAATAGAAAGTTTAAAGCCCAAGCCTTGTCCCTTTATGTTTGACGACGGCATCTTCTTTTTTGAAGATTTCAGTCTTGGTTATGATGGAAGCGCCTGATCAGAATCGAACTGACACTGGAAGCTTGGAAGGCTACCGTTCTACCATTGAACTACAGGCGCAATGGTATCAAGACTATAGCGATGCAGTGTTTTTTTCAAGAGGAGAGTCTTGCTTGCGGCAAGAAAAATTTGTATACTTGTTGCCTTCGAAGAGGACGAAAGATGAAATTTGTGCATACTTCTACATCTACAAAGGAGACCATAGGAGCTCTTGCTACCCCACCTGGCGTTGGCGGAATAGCGATCGTCAGAGTCTCTGGGGGTAACGCTATTGGTTCTGTCAGCCTGCTTCTAAAAAAATCTATTGACAATCAGCCGACCCACTCGGTCCTCCTGCGGACGCTCTATGCGCCCTCTGGCGAGGTTCTGGATCGCGCCCTCCTGTTGATTATGCGCGCCCCCCGTTCTTTTACTGGCGAGGATGTTGTTGAGATTCACTGCCACGGGGGCATGTTGGTGGCTCGACGTATTTTGGAGGCGCTTGCCCTCGTTGGTGTCCGTCCCGCTAATCCCGGGGAATTTTCCCTCCGAGCCTTTTTACATGGCAAAATCGATTTGGCGCAAGCGGAGGCGATTCAAGATCTCATTGGGGCTAAGAATGAAGAGGCGCTCCGTGTTGCAGAGGATCAACTGGAGGGAAGGCTGTCAACGCGCATTCTGGATTTTCAAAAACGGGCGACCGATCTTGCTGCCCTCTTTGAGGCGTGGGTTGATTTCCCAGAGGATGATCTTGGTTTTTGCTCTTTTGAAGAGGCTCTCTCTGACTTGCGCGCGCTCTACTCAGATGTGGATCGCCTTGTTTCAACGTTTCAAAGCGGGAAAATGATCAACCAAGGCATCGCTCTGTGCATCCTGGGAGCCCCCAATGTCGGAAAATCCTCGTTGATGAATGCGCTCCTTGGGAAGGATCGTGCCATTGTCTCTCCTATTGCTGGCACTACGCGAGATACGCTGGAAGATGATCTGCATATGGGCGGTTTGCACTACCGGTTGATCGATACGGCTGGCATTCGGGAGACCGATGAGCTCATTGAGTCTGAAGGAGTCAAACGGTCGCGACAGTATATCAACAAGGCTGATGTCATCTTAGTTGTCCTCGATGCCACCCGCCCTCACGATGAGGAGATGCGCGCCTTACTTGAGGAGGTTCCTGCGCAGAAGAGTATTATTGTATGGAATAAAATAGATATTGCCATAAGTCAAATTCCCCATATTCGTGAGCCGCAAGTTTGCCTGTCTGCCATGACCGGCGATGGAGTCGAACAATTGTTTCAGACGGTCGAATCGCTCGTCTTTGGTGTGGGAACAAGGCGCCGAGATGAAGTCATGATTACCAATGTCCGTCACCATGAGGCGCTCATCCGTGCCAAAGAGGCTCTCTCAGCGGTCATCAATGGGTTGCAAGCCGGCCTCTCGCCTGAATTTATTGCCCTCGAAATGCGCGACGTGCTGCGCCACTTTGGTCTCATCGTCGGGACCGATATTACAGAGGATATTCTCAATTCTATCTTCTCGAGGTTTTGCATTGGAAAGTAAGAAAGACTGCGCCAGGCGCATTCAGAAGTTGCTTGATAGGTACATTCCTGATCCAAAACCGCCCCTGCACCAAACAAACCCATTTACCCTCCTCATCGCAGTCGTGCTTTCGGCGCAGTGTACGGATGAGCGTGTCAACAGGGTGACGCCAGCTCTCTTTTCTCATGGAGATACGCCGAAAGATATGTGTCAAATGGGAGTAAAGGAAATTCAGAGGATCATAAAATCGTGTGGCTTATCAACACGTAAGGCGAGAGCTATTTTTGAACTCTCTTGCATGCTTGAAAATGAGTTTGGAGGAAGCCTCCCGAATACTATGGAGGAGCTGCTGCGACTCCCAGGAGTAGGTCGTAAGACAGCGAGTGTCGTGTTGACTCAAGCCTTCTCGATTCCCGCCTTCCCGGTGGATACCCATATTTTTCGCCTCGCTCACAGGTGGCACTTATCTGAAGGCAAGACGCGCGAGGCAGTGGAGCATGATTTGAGGTCGCTTTTCCCAGAGGAGTCATGGGGCAAGATTCATTTGCAAATGATCTTATATGGCAGGACTTTTTGTCCTGCCCGTCAGCACGTTTTGGAGAGGTGTCCAATTTGCAGCGGATGTGCCCACAGATAAAAATCGGCTGGCGGTTCTCGAACAGTATCTGTCGGTTGAAGAGTGCCTGTGAGATACATGAAACAGGTCAATCTTTTCTCCCTCTCCAGCTCTTCAGCATCATCGATGGGAGCCATCCTTGTCCGTAATTCTTGGTTGATACGCTCTATTCGAGTAGTTATTGAGGGATGTGCCCAATCGTAATACCAAATTTTCGAGAAAAACCCATCCTTATTCCGCGCCATTTGTAGAATTCTTTGCGCGACCACTAAGAATCTTCTCATGCCCTTCAGCTCGTCGATAGAACTTTCGTGTAGAGCGAATTCATCAGCCTGATTTTCTCTGTATCGAGTAGAAATGATTTTAGCAAAAACCATCGAAACTATGATGATGGCTCCAGCAATCATGTTCAGAGCTATTCTTGCTATGAGTGATGTTCCCGCGAGAAGTGTAAAACAAGATCCAGAGAATAGACTCGCTGTGTAAGCTACGCCGTCCATGAGAGGACCTCTGGCTGCGTCATTATGTTTTATATGGCCAAGTTCATGTTTTAGAGCTCCTCGACAAGCATTTGGATCCCACAAAAACAGGTGGCGCCACAAATTGACTCCTGCGGGACCTCCTCGAAAACTGTTTGCCCCGTAATATCCCATATCTTGTAATGGACATGTTTGTGTAATAACCTGTTCTCCAAAAAGTACGTCCTCTCGAATCCCCGTTTTCTTGAGAAAGGGGGCAAACTCCTCTCTGATGGCCACGTTCTCAACCAAATCATTGCCACACACGCGAAATCGAGAGCCTGAAGAGTCTAGCTGTTTCATTGGGAGATGTGTGTCTCTATACGCTCGAGCGATCGAAGGGATACCGATCATCGTCGATACTAGTAAAAGATTACCTGTGACTGACATTTCTAAATTTCCTTTTTCTATTTTGTTAGTTTTGTATGATATCCCTAAGGTCTTCCGGGCTCAGTTTTAACACCTGAAACGCTTCTCCACATTCCCCAGTCCTCGTCATCGAGCCGCGGTAGTGATTAAGCCCTTCAACAGCACGGTCATAGTTCATATCTTCTATCTCGAGAGAAGGCCGACTAAAAAGGAAGTAATCTCTTTCTCACTTTTCGCTGTTGTGAGGTCGAGGCCACTTTGCTCCGCCGCAGCAACAAGGGCTCTTAAGATTTCGGCTCGACTGACAGCCGCCTTTGTCTTCAATCTGATCTCAGCAGATAACTTGTCAAGCCAGTGGATTTGCTTGTCACGGAGCACGACAGTTACTTTGGTCCATTCCTCGGTGTGGAGGGGAGGACGGCCGCGACCCCGTTTTTCAGCTTCTTGAACCGCAGTCACAGGGCGAGTTGCGGTAGGCTTTTTAGCGAAAATATCATCCAGTTGTTTGCCAACTTTGGTGCTATTCATGAGAAACTTTCCCCTTCATCCTTTGTGTGACCTCTTTTGCGAGAGCCTGGTACGCCATGGCGCCCGAACAGGTCCAGTCGTATTGGAAGACAGTCTTTCCAAAGCTTGGGGCTTCTGCAAGTTTAATATTGGTCTTAATTTCAGTCGTGAACACATCTTGAGCAAATTGTTGCCTAATCATGCCTGAAATCTCTTTGGTCACTTTTGTCCTCGAGTCCACCATCGTGAGGAGGATGCCAAGGAGTGATCCTCGAGCTCCGATTCCTGCCTTGACTCGCTCAATCGAGTCAAGCAGGCTCACAAGCCCTTCAAGGGCAAGGTAGTGGGGAATCACGGGAACTAGGTAGAAATCACAGGCAACCAAAGCGTTGACTGGCAGAAGAGACATGGTGGGTGGGCAGTCAATAACTATCGCATCATACTGGTCGGCGATCGGCTGGAGGATGTCGAGGAGTCTCTCTGTTCTCTTTTCTGCATTGGCCAACGAAATATCAAAGTTGGCAAGAGCCATAGATCCTGTGATGAACTGAAATTGGGGGATGGAGCTTTTTCGGATGGCTTCCTCAATAGGAAGATCTTCGATCAGCACTTCGGCGATGGATGGGGTCAAATCGGCTCGAGGAACACCAAGAGAAAGAGAGGCGGATCCTTGGCTATCGAGGTCGATGAGTAAAACTTTTTGTTTGAGCATGGCAAGCGCGTGGCTTAAGTTAATGGCGCTGGTGGTCTTGCCGACCCCACCTTTTGACTGAATGCAAGAGATAATCATGGGTTTCCTGAATCATTGAATTCTT
>JAJZPP010000013.1 GCA_021811115.1 bacterium
AGGCGGCGTGCCTACTTGGGGAGAAATGAGAACGAAGGGAGTTGTTGAATTTGGGCCAGTGACAAAATTTTTCCACTGTGACGTTAACTGTTGCATCAGTTGCGTGATGACGTCGTTTTGCTGAGCTTGTCCTGAAAGATTAGTATTTATGGGGATGGCGCTGGTTGAGAAAAGCGTTTGACCGCCGAGACCTGTTACCCCCCAGTTATCGGCGATGTCTACCTCGGCAGTGTAGGTATCTACCGTTCCTCCGGTTACTGAAGCTTGGCCTTTGATGATGGTCAATTTGAGCGGGCTGTTAGCTGTTGCGCAGAACGGATCACCTATTTCTGGAGGGCTCCACGAAGCGGAGGCGATTATCGAAGAGGTGATAACAGAATCATTGATTAACGACTGAAACACCTGTTGTACGCTCAGGGAGGCGTAGCCGAGTGTTGTTTTTCCGAAATCGGTGTCATTAACAACAATTTGATTCTGAGCCTGCGGTCCATACAACGGCAATTGGGCCGTCATGTCTGTGTACTTGCTCTGCCATTGGGTGTAGAGGTCGAGTAGACTACTCTGCGTCTTCATCGATCCTTGGAGCGCCTGGAGCATCTGGATGCAGAGACTGTAGACGGCAAAAATCGTCTGTCTGGCAGCGATTTCATTCAGTGAGAGAGCGTTACTGGCTTCGCTGACATATCCCGAGGTGATTCCACTTGTAAGAAACTGGACGTACAAGGCGTTTTTTTCTGCATCGCTGAGTGTGGAGATATCGATCCCTTGCGAGGTAGCGTATGAGGTGAGATAGGCATTAAATTTCGTAAGGAGATTGGCAGCGTCGCTGGAAGTAGGATCGATCCCTTTAAATGCCAGTGTCAGCGTATCAAAGAGTGTCGGTGTAATACTCATGGTTTTTTCTCCTTTATGAAGTTTTTATGCCAAAGACTGCCTTGATAACCGTGTCTATTCCGGTGAGAATGGTTGTCCAGACGTCGCAAATCTGGTTAATCGATTGCTGCGTGTTTGAGAGTGAGGTCTGTAATTTTGAGATAAAGCTCGTCACAATGTCTCGTTTGGCTTTGATGTTTTGGCTCATCTGTTCGAGGATGGCGTTCTGTTGGAGGCGGTTTGTGACGTCGGTAGAATTGGCTGAGGCATCCATTGAGGTGTACCGTCCAGGCCAGCCTGCTGGAGGATTTCCGTATTTACCTCGGTAGAAATCTAAGAGATCCCCTTGTTTTTGGAGCGCTTGCTTGATCAGGGCTTCGAATCCAGTCGACCCTGCCAATGTGGCGGCCCAGTCAGACATGTCTTGGTATGCGGGTTGACGGATGGATCCATCGGCGTTGTACACAATGATTGGATTTCCTTGAGCATCGGTGGTGGCAAGGGTGCCGCTATACGTCGCTGGGGATTGAAGGCTACCGGTTGGGGGTGCTGTGTAGGAATAGGAGAAAACGTGGCTTGATGGGTCGTAGCTGACGGTAAAGGTACCGCTTGTTTTGTTGCCGCTGCTGTCCGTAATGTTGAGAGTGACGCTTCGGTTGACTGGGTCGGTGTAGGTTTGTTCCACAGCATATGAGATGAACTCTTTAACAGAGATGAGGTTATACCCCAAGGTAAAAGAGCCCAAATCCCACTGTGTCGGATCATCCCCTGCTGGGATCTGTATCGTTGTGTTGGGGTCGGTAGCGGGGTTCTGGATCCCCGTGATGGTTGGAACGCGAGCCATCATCTGCGTGTACGCTTGTTGTAATTGACCATAGTACATGAGCGAGTACGCTTGCGTTCGAACAATATCTTGCGTCGCATTGAGCATGGTCACCAGGCTGTTGAGCGAACTGTTCAGGATGACCCGTGAGACGCTTTCAAATGGGGTTTGGCCTGTTGTGGCACTGTAGTAGTACTGATTGCTCAAAAGCCCTTTGACGTAGGTAGCAAAGGTGGCATACATCTTCTGGACGACTGCCGGATCGGTAGGAGTATAAATTTTTCCTTGACTGTCCACAAACCCCGAATTGTACAGGTACGCATTCCACAGGTCTGTTTGCTGGATGGTGTTGAGGTTGCCATAAAAGGCTGAAAGGTAGTTGGTGAAGAAGGTGTAGAGGGGATTTGATGGATCGGGTAGGCTGTTGGTGGATTCCAGGACGGTGATGTTGGTCCCCCAGCTGGAATACAGCGATACGAATGCTTTAAAGGCGGCAAGGACAGTTGGATCGCTCGGATCGGCGTATTCATTGTTGGTTGTGAAGCAGAATCGATCCCACAGCTTGGCTTGATAGAGAGGAAGATCGCTCAGAGAAGAGCCACCAGAAAAATAGGTTTTGAAGACGTCGAGATAATAGGAGTCTCGTGTTTTGAGGACGGTAATAAAATTGGTAAAGGCGGTCTGGAGAGCTGAAGAGTCGGGCGGGTTATAGATGTGTCCTGAGCTATCCACATAGCCTTGATCATACAGAAAAGCGTTCCACAGGTCATTTTGCTCTGTGGTGTTGGTGATGCTGTAGTTTGAGGAGAGGTAATTGGCATAGAAAGTGGGATTACTTGCGCTCGCCAGCGTATTGGAGGATTGGAGGACTGGGAGCTCAAACGACCAGGCGTGGTACTGCTGAACGATCGCTTCGTACTCTTGCTGCGTTTGGGGCGTACTTGGGGAGCTTTTTGAGAGACCTGTTATCTGTTCAAATCGTTGATCGATCGCATCCTGATACGCCTGGGCCGTAACAGCAGTATACGGCCCCCCGCTGTAGTACTCTTGAAGGAGTGTCTCATAGAATGGATCGTCTTGAATGGTTGGATTACTCATGGTCTTTCTTCCTCTTCTTACATTACCTTCCTACGTTTTGTGCCATCGTTTGGAGTAACTGATGGATATCGGATAGCATGGAGGAAGCTGATTGATAAAACTCTTGGTACACAAACATGACCTCTTGGAGCTTTTCTCGTTCGGTATCGTTCAACGATTGGGAGGCGACAATCGAGTTGTTCAGGTGGGTTTGGTAGGTTCCCTGGTTGGATGTGGTGAAGTCGGCGACCCATGTCGTGAGCGAAGCCCCACTGGTTTTGAGCGCCTGAAAATCGCTGAGAACCACCCCAATCTGTTGCGAAAGTGGCGTTCCATCGGCTCCTGCTGAGCTGATCTGATTCTGGAGGTAGGTGAGGTTTGAGATGACTTGGTCTATTGTGGCGCTGAAGGCACCTGTCATTGTTGTGCCCAGCTTCGATAGGTCAACAAAGCTTCCGGCACTTAACCCTTGAACATAGTAGACGGGAGGGTTGGCACTCGGGTTGGCCTGAGTTGAATCTCCAGTAAACAATGCGTTTGATGGGTATGTGCCGGTGGTTATCCCTGAGGAAACAAGGGCGACGTAATTGGCGACGTCGGTGCTCGAGAAGTTCGGGATGTTGGAGAGTGTTTGGTTAAAGGTGCTCGATTCAAATTGTTGGTACTGCGGGTTACTCGAGGAGAGCGTTTGCAGCTGCATGATGAAGTCTTGGGGAGTCTTCTGGTTCATGAGGTCTTGCAGCGAGTTCAAGTAGGAGAGCGCCGTTTGGTTGGTGTTGATGGCTCCTTGGAGAGAGCTCATCTCGGTATACAACATCGCGTTGCCTGCGATGACGTAATCGGTCATTAAGATCTGTTGGATAGAATCGGATTGGGAGTAGGCGTTCCCAAGAATGAGGGATGTTAAAACGACATTGGCCGCATTCTGTAGGACGGTGCCAAAGTTGTAGATGGCTGGATTGTTGATTATGGTGGAGAGGGCTGTGGTCGCATCTCCGATCCCTATACCGGCTCCGTTGGAGCCAACAGGATCCCAGCCGGCGCCACGCAGCGTTCTGGTGATTTGGTCGACCGATTCACCCATGTATCGGTCCATTGTGGAGCTGAGAGCTACAGATCCGCTGGATACTAGATCGCCGACGCTTCCGAGGTTGCTTGCGTTGAGACCGCTGATAGTATACTTACTTGAAGAAGCATCATAACTGACAGAAAGTCCATCGACAGTACCGCTGGAATACCCCTCTTGACCGCCCGAAACAACCTTCATCTGGGACCAGGCGTCCAAAAATTGCATCACAGATTGGATTGTTTGGCTCGGATCTTTTGATGGATCTGCCACCCATGTTTGTGAAGAGGAATCCCAATAGGTTGGGGTTGTGAATGTGTTTGTTGTTGGATCCCAGCCGATAGCATGCTGGAGCGTGTCAATGGCATCGCTGTAAATAGTGGCTGAACTCTGCGCGATTTCTGTACTAAAGACACGCACAGAGACAGGGTATGTGGCAGCACCGCCACTCATGACTTCGGTTAAAAACGAGACAGTAGTTTCAGACATAAGAGACCTCTTTTTCTCTAAAAATATTGGTATGTGCTTAAAGAAGCTTCCTTCCTCGACTTCTTTAAGCACTTACTGTATTCAATTCCTTTCTCTCTCTATACTCATTATATTACAAGAAAATCTTTATAGCAAACGCCTCAGAAATCTTAAATACACCCTTAATTTTCCAAATAAAATGATTGACTTTTAATGGTTCGTGAGAAGCTACTCACCAGGACCCGCGATTATGTAACAGGGGGCACAGAAATCACAGAGACGTTATCGTGTGCAAAAAAAAGCTTGGTTCAAAGGGGGTAGGGAGGAAGAATCGATAAAGGCCGGGATCATCAAGAGAGCGAACAATGATATTCATGATAGAATGATATGAATGATAAAATTTTTTATCATTCGCATCATTCTATCATTTTTTTACTATTTGGCTGACTGATGGGGGTGTAAAGAAGACGTAATGATCAGAGGAGAGCTCTCTTACGGAACCCAGCCCCCAATTCTTCCCATGAGCCAAAAACGGCGTGGTTTCACGCCGTCTTGGTCCGGAGGATTTTGGGCGGGGCGTTGTCGGTGATCGTCTCCTTTTCAATGAGGATCTCACGGATGGACGGATCGGTGGGCACTTCGAACATCAGGTCTTGCATCGTATTCTCAAGGATCATACGTAGCGCGCGTGCCCCCGTACCAGCATCAAAAGCCTTTTTGGCGATCGCTGAGAGAGCATCGTCGGTAAAGTCAAGGTGAACGTTTTCGAGTGAAAAGAGCGCCTTAAACTGCTTGAGGAGGGAGTTTTTTGGCTCCACGAGGATGCGGATAAGATCGGCAGCAGCCAGCTGGTTGCAGTTGGCAATGCAGTTGAACCGGCCGATAAATTCTGGGATCATGCCAAACTGGATAAAGTCCTCAGGCTCCACCTTGGCAAGGAGGCGATCATGATCATCCAAGTTTATCGATGGCTCCTTGGAGGCTCCAAAACCAATCGTGGACCGGCCGAGTCGACGAGCAATGATCTTGTCAAGCCCGACAAAAGCGCCTCCACCAATGAAGAGAATGTTGTCCGTGTTGACCTTGATGTAGTCTTGGCTGGGATGCTTGCGGCCACCCTTTGGAGGAACATTGGCAATGGTCCCCTCCACAATTTTCAATAACGCTTGCTGAACCCCTTCACCCGAGACATCTCGCGTGATGGAGACGTTGGAGCTGGTCCTGTGGATCTTGTCAATCTCATCGATGTAGATAATCCCTCGCTCCGCCCGCTCCACATCAAAATCGGCGTTCTGTAAGAGGCGTAGGATGATGTTCTCAACGTCCTCGCCTACGTAGCCGGCCTCTGTGAGCGTCGTCGCATCGGCGATAGCAAACGGCACGTCAAGCATCTGTGCGAGCGTTTTGGCAATCAGCGTTTTGCCTGAGCCGGTCGGGCCAAAGAGGAGCACGTTGGACTTGTTAAACTCAACATCCTGTGCTTTTGCCTTTTTGGTAACCCGCTTGTAGTGGTTGTAGACGGCAACTGAGATGGTCCGCTTGGCTGCATCTTGACCAATGATGTATTCGTCAAGTTTTTCTTTTAGTTCTTTGGGCTTTAGGATTTTGAGCTCATGCTTGGGCCCAATTTTTTGCTTGGATCGGCTGTCAATAATGGAGCTGCACAGATCGACGCACCGTTCGCAGATGTACACGTCGGGTCCGGCGATGAGTTTTTCAACAGCCTCTGCAGGACGGCCGCAGAAGGAGCAACTGGCTTGATCTTTTGTCATATTATACAAAATTCTTTTTGACTAATTCTTTTTTGTTACAAAGACAGAGTCGGTCAGCCCGTAGGCGACAGCCTCTTCTGCGCTCATGAAGAAATCCCGTTCCGTATCGGCAAGGATCTGATCGAGCGTCTTTCCACACGCCTCTGCGAGGATGTTCGCTAGCCTCGTCTTCATGTAGATGAGCTCTTTTGCTTGGAGGGCCACGTCGGCAGAGGTGCCGCCAATGCCGCCCCATGGCTGGTGGATCATCATGCGGCTATTGGGGAGGGCGAACCGTTTGCCCTTGGTTCCTGAGGCGAGCAGGACAGCAGCCATTGAGGTAGCCTGTCCGATGCAGTAGGTGGTGATAGGACAGCCTACCGACTGCATCGTGTCAAAGATGGCAAGACCGGCCGTGACCGATCCTCCAGGGGAGTTGATGTAGAGGTGGATATCCTTTTTGGCATCTTCCATCTTCAAGAAGAGCATCTGGGCCACGACGATATTGGCCATGTGGTCTGAAATCTCCGTCCCAATGAAAATGATGCGGTCTTTCAGGAGGCGCGAGTAGATATCGAGCACACGTTCACCGCGGGCGGTGTCTTCGATGACGTATGGGGTGAGTGATGCTTGTATCTTATGTCTATTCATGGCAGTTCCATCGTTGTTATTAACCTTCAGGAGGTTTAACCCCAAGTCGTTTTTCGATCAAGTACTCTTCACATTTCCGAATCGCAATATTGATGATCAGTCGATTCTTAATCTCTTCTTCAGAAAGTGAGTTGTGTAACACACACTGCGTTGGAGCGATGCCCTTGGCCTGGTAGACCAGCTCTTCCATCAATTCTTTTTGTGTGTAGGACGGATTGAGTGAGAGGAGGATCGGGTGGAAGAGGAAGTAGAGAGTGTATTGTCGCTTGACCTCATCGAGGAAAGATTTTCGAAGCCCTTCCTTGTCAGTAGCCTCTTGATGGTGCGCACGAAGGTCTTCCATGTATGATGTGAAACGGCTCTCTGTTTCGTGCTCCACAAGCGTTTGAGGAAGGTCAAAGGCGTACAGCCGAATGAGCTCGTTTTTAAGCTGTCGTCGCACCCGCTCAAAAGCTGCATGGAACCCAGAAAGCTCGAGGTGGCGTCTGAGTTTTGAATGGAGGTCTTCCATGGAGAGAGCGCCGCAGGATTTGGCAAACTCATCATTCTCTTCAGGCAGCTTGCAGGTATACACAGAGTGGAGCGTCAATATGGCAGGGATTGGATCGGTTCCTTCTGCGGATGGGGGAATCGTCACCTCCTTGGTCTCTTCGCATTTCATGCCTGTGACAGCTTCGAGGAGCCAGTCGGGAACCTGACTCTTCTTTAAATAGAAATCCTCTTCTTTGAAGAAGACTGTCTTTGGCTCAGCGATCTCTTGGACCGTGCAAACAACCTCGTCTCCCTCTTCAGCGGGGCGATCGGTGATCGGAATGCGCTCGGAGTGGGTGTATCGGAGCGATTCATACCGCTCTTGATATTGCTCTTCGGTGACTTCTGGTGGCGTTGCGTAATCGAGGTTAAGATCCTCCACAGCAATTGCTGGAACTTCAGGAAACGCCTCGTATTCGATGGTAATTTCAGCCCCTTTTTCTGAAGAGCAACTGTCCACAGATGCTCGGCGGATGGAGTGGTCGGAAAACGGCTTGCGTCCAATCAATTTGACTGCCTCATTGAAGGAGGTTGAGAGGACGATCGATCGCATGCGCTTCAAGATTTCATCCCCGTACTGGTTAACGAGCAGCTCATCGGGGATTTTTCCTTTACGGAATCCTGGGAGAGAGGCCTCTTTTCGGATCTCTTTTTTGGCTCGTTCGTAGGCTGCGGCGCAGGGGACAGGTTGCACGGTGATTTTCATTTCAACGATACAGCCTGGCTTCAGCGTCGACTGAACGGAAATAGACTCACTTGCAGTTTGTACAGCTGGTTTGTTCACGGTTTACACCAAACCTCTATGGTTATATGGGAGGCTCCTGCAAGAGCCTCATGGGAATGAGTTTTGCAAAAAACTCGAATAGCGGGCGATGGGGCTTGAACCCACGACCCTCACGTTGGCAACGTGATGCTCTACCACTGAGCTACGCCCGCAGAGCGGGGGACGAGGTTCGAACTCGCGACATTCAGCTTGGGAAGCTGACGCTCTACCAGCTGAGCTACACCCGCATAAGACGCCATCTAGGCTACCCAATAGTTGAATAATTTAGCAAGCGAAGTTGTCGATCAGATCGACAGGGTGCAATTAAAAGTGCGGGGTTTATGTCGACTTAAGTTTTTTTTCTTTTCATCAGCGCAGAGGCGAGTACAACATCCCTTAAATCCCTTGAATAGCTGTCTTGTCTGTTTCCGCATATT
>JAJZPP010000014.1 GCA_021811115.1 bacterium
GGGAGCCTTTTCCATATACGGTTTTTCATGCGAAGGGCTTTTCAGGTTACCCCCTCTCACGCAAAGAATGCATGATAGGAGGATTGGCCGGATACCCAGGATAAAATTTTTATGGTCATGGGAATTGAGGGAGGGCCAGACAAACCTTACATTCAGGCCCCCTTCAGTTTACGCCCGCTTATCTTGGGCTGCCATGTAGAGGAGAAGATCGGCCACACGCGCCGAATAGCCTACCTCGTTATCATACCAGGCAATAAGCTTGAAAAAGGTGGGAGTCAAACCGATTCCAGCACCCGCATCAAAGATACAAGAACGCTCATCACCGAGAAAATCGGAAGAGACCACCTCTTCATCCGTATACCCGACGATTCCCTTCATCGTGCCCACGGAAGCTTCCTTCATCGCAGCGCAAATGGTCGGGTAATCGGTAGGTTTAGAAACCTTAACGGTAAGATCCACAACCGAGACGTCGGCCACAGGAACACGAAAAGCCATCCCAGTAAGCCTACCCTTCAGTTCGGGAATACAGAGCGCCACAGCTTTAGCAGCCCCAGTTGAGGCAGGCACAATATTCTGGACAGCACTCCTGCCTCCACGAAGATCCTTCTTCGAAGGACCATCGACACAGGGTTGGGTCGCCGTCATGGCATGGACTGTGGTCATCAACCCCTCTTCGATACCAAATCGATCCAAGACCACCTTGCAAAGGGGAGCCAAACAATTGGTAGTACAGGAAGCGTTCGAGACAATATTGTCAGTCGCAGAACGATATTTTGTGTGGTTCACGCCCATAACGAGGGTAGGAACATCCCCTTTTGCGGGAGCGGTGATAATCACCTTCTTGGCGCCTGCCGTGAGGTGTTTGGATGCCGCTTCCACAGAGGTAAAAATACCGGTAGATTCAATCACGTAGTCCACACCGAGCTCACGGTAAGGCATGAGGGCAGGATCCTTTTGATTGAAAACCCGGATCGATTTCCCACCGATAACGAGGGCATCGGCTGTAAAAGAAACGTCCTTGGGATACCGTCGATGGGTCGAATCATGCTTAAACAGATAGGCAAGATTCTCGGCGGGAACGACATCATTCACGCACACAACATCAACATTGTTTTTCTCTAAGAGCGAACGGAGGACCAATCGCCCAATGCGACCAAAGCCATTTATGGCAACTTTAATAGACATCTCATCTCTCCTTAAAAAAATCACAAGATCCTTATCGAGCCTTTGGCAACACTAAAAGCACTTTTGGCTCGTGGCAACTCGAATAAAAGGCGCTATCAACTGACGATATAGCCTACGTTAGAGTATGTTGAAAAGATAAAAAAAGATCACAAACAGGCAAAGGGAATAATTTTTTAAAGAATTTCCTTTACGTTCTTTGTGTTGGACTTAAGCGTACTATCTCTTGATCTACTTAGGGGCTATAAAGAGATAATCCATCCAATTTGGGCGAGCGATACCATTGGGATGTGAACGATCGTGACGAGACCTATAGTGTCCTCTCTCGCGAGGAACGATCGTTCACAGACCAATTGGCAACCTGCCAGCCAAATTGCGCGGATTATTTCTTTATGGCCCCTCAGGGCAAGTACTCAAGGCAACAGGTGGTCGCATTATCACCGACGCGTGCCGTGGCAAAACGGGTAATGCGGGTATACCCCCCATCCCGTTCCTTAAAGCGCGGCCCTAGCGTTGAAAAGAGGTGGTCAACCACCTTACGGTCACTATTATAGGCTGAATGGTCCCCACCCTTAGCAGCCCGACGCTCTTTGGGTGTTAGGGTATTATAGCGCACCATCAACGCTGCCATGACTTGACGACGACTCGCCAAGGAATCGGTCTTGGCAAGCGTTACCATCTTGTCAGCAAAACGGCGCAACTCTTTTGCTTTGGGAACTGTGGTAACAATTTTACCATTGAGAATGAGCGACTTTAGCATGTTAGCAAACAGACACCGACGATGTGAAGTTGTTCGTCCTAATTTAGCACTGCGATTCCTATGTCTCATATATTTCCCTTTAGTTTGTCTATGCTCTTCTTCGACTTGCGCTCATCATACAGTTCATGAATACGATCTTTCACATTGTCGACAGAAATATCAAAACGGGACAGATCCATTCCAAGGTTCAGGCCCATATCCATGAGCTTAGCCTTGATTTCAAGGAGAGACTTCTTCCCAAAATTCCGGAAATCAAGCATTCGCTTCTCCGGAATGCAGACAAGTTCTGCGATCGTCTCAATATTGGCACCCTTTAGGCAATTGGTCGAACGAACAGAGAGCTCAATATCATCAATACGCAGCACCAGCTTATCGAGCAATTTGTCATCATCGTTCGACTCTCCAGTCGCCTGCTCGTAGATAATCTCATGCTCCTGAATCTGCTGGAACACCTCAAAATTGCGCATCAGAATTTGGGCGGCAAAAGAGAGCGCTTCCGAAGGCGTTAAGCGGCCATCGGTTCTAATCTCGAGAATGAGCCGATCAAAGTCGGTATCTTGCCCAACCCGCGTATTCTCAACGGTGTAGTTGGCCAGCAAAACGGGTGAGAACGGCGTATCGATGACGATCTCACCGTCAAGTTTATTGGAAATCTTGTGCCGATCGGCTGGAACATACCCTCGACCGTACCCGACACGAAAATCAATCTGCCGCTTCATGGGAGCTGTCACCGAGAAGAGGACCAAATCGGGGTTCATCACCTCATAAGGAGCGCCCTTCATGAGATCTCCGATGGTGATGGGAACCTGACCGTCATTTTCATCCAGTTGTTCCTGGGTGACATCAATAACCGCTGTCACAAAACGTGATTCACGGGTCGTTTGCGTCTCATCAGAGGGAAGACGACGGAGTAACACACCTTTCAAGTTGAGGACGATACTGGTAACATCCTCAATAATCCCCTCCACTGCCATAAACTCGTGGGGAATCCCCTCAATTCGCACAGAGATAATACCTGGCGTCTCAAGAGAAGAGAGAAGGACTCGTCGAAGAGCATTGCCAATACTATGGCCAAAAACACGCTCAAACGGCTCCACAATAAATGTCGCAAATGTCGGTGTCGCAAGCTCCTTAATGACGACATTCTGGGGCCTCTTCTGCGCGCCATATTTCACCAACATGAAAAAAACTCCTGATCAAAATTTAAGACTTCAAAAGAAAACTACACACGTCGACGCTTACGAGCGCGACATCCATTGTGCGCTACTGGGGTCTCATCGCGAATAGCTGTCACAATAAGGCCAGCACTCATTAACCCTCGAACGGCAGGCTCTCGACCAACGCCTGGCCCTTTCAGATTCACTTCAACTTCGCGCATCCCTTGGGAAACAGCACTTTTTCCAGCATCTTGGGCCGCCACAGTGGCGGCAAAGGCTGATGATTTTCTCGAACCAGAATACCCAGTTTTGCCAGCAGATGACCAGGCGACCACTCGACCCATGGGATCGCTAATGGAGACAATCGTGTTGTTAAAGGAGGCCTTCACATGGGCGACACCCATTGGTACGTTGCGGGCCACCTTTTTACGAGGTGCTTTTTTAACAGTAGTAGTTGTAGGCTTAGGCGTATTCAAAGATAATCTCCTCTATCATTGCTGTGGTGCTTTCTTCTTACCCGCTACTGTCTTACGTGGACCTTTCCGTGTGCGAGCGTTCGTCCGAGTCCTCTGCCCTCGTACAGGCAGTCCAGATTTGTGGCGTGACCCGCGATAGCTGTGAATGTGGATCAACCGCTTAATGTTATTCTGCACTTCACGTCGTAAATCGCCTTCGATGGTATATGACTGAAGAAGCGTCGTAATTCGAGCGACATCGTCGGGGCTCAACTGATGGGCCCTCATGTCTGGATTGAGATGCAACGCTTCAATAATTTTTCGCGCTAAAGTCGGACCAATCCCATACAAGTATCGAAGACTGATTTCCAGACGTTTATTGTCAGGAATGTCAACACCTAATAATCGAACCATTGTTCTCTCCTGGAGAAAAAGAAATCAGAACCCACGAGACTCCTCACAAGAGCCCCTCAATTAATTTAGGCCACTCATCGTAACAAAAAGGCACATTTCAAACAAGCGAATCCCCTACCGATATTTAGGACGTCGCATGAACCCTTCGTACCTTCTCATGATCAAATGTGACTCAACTTGCTTCATCGTATCCAACACCACACCAACCAAAATCAGAAGCGCCGTTCCACCAAAAAAGTAGCTTATGCTCGGCGAGACACCCATCACCTTGCCCACCAGCGAGGGGAGGATGGCGAGGGCAGCCAGGGAGCAGGCACCGATCAGTGTAATTCGATGCATAGTCGTTTCCAAATACTCTTGCGTATGTTTCCCCTGGCGGACGCCAGGAATAAACGCTCCATTCTTCTTCATTTCGGAGGCAATCTGATCCGGGTGAAACTGGGTAGCCGTCCAGAAGGAGGTGAAAAAGAGAATCAGAAGCACATAGAGCAACAGATACAGCGATGACCCGGGTGAAAGCGCATCAGCCGCGCGGCCAAACCAGTTGCCGGCTCCGATGAACTGACCGAGTGTCGCGGGGAACATGAGCAGAGAAGAGGCAAAGATAACAGGGATAACGCCTGCATAATTGACCTTCAGAGGCAAGTAGGAGCTGCCGACACCTTGCACCTCTCGGTTACCAACAACGCGCCTCGCATACTGCAAGGGGATCTTGCGCTGGCCCTGAATAATATAGACCGTCGCGATGGTCACGCCGAAAAAGAGTGCGAGTAAGACGATGATAGAGAAGAGCGACAGCTGCCCTTCCCCAGGACTTTCAAGATTGAGTTGGGAAATGATTAGCCCTATCGTCGTAGGAAGCTGGGAGAGGATACCGGTCGCAATGATGAGACTCATCCCATTCCCAATGCCCTTCTCAGTGATCTGCTCACCAAGCCACATGAGGAAACAGGTAGCGGTTGTCATGGTGGTCACCATGATCAGATAGAAGAGCCAGGGGGTTCCAAATATATCGATCGACAGAAGGTCTGGAGAGATAATGCCAGGGCTTGACTTATTCATTTGGATGGCAAAACGGGCAAACAGCATCGACTGGATGAATGAGAGGAAGAGCGTGCCGATCCGTGTCCATCGAGTAATCTTGCGGCGACCGTACTCGGGATTCTCACGCACCTCTCGTTGAAGCGAAGGGATCAACGCAACCAGCAATTGGAAGATGATTGAGGCTGAGATGTACGGCACTACCCCAAGAGCAAAGACGGTCATTTGCGAAAAAGACCCGCCACTAAAAATATCGATCAGCTGAAAAAGGTTCTGTCCACCACCAGTCGCGTGTCGAAAGTACGAGAGAGCCACTTCGCCATCAATACCCGGAACCGGAATAAATCCACCAATACGAAAGACGATCAAGATCAGAATCGTAAACTGAATCTTCTTCATCAACTCAGGAGTGTTGAGGATGCGCTGTAGTGTCTCTTTCATATGCCTTAACTACTGAAGAATCGTTACAGAAACGCCAGCTTTTTCAAGCTTTTCCTTGGCATTAGCAGAGATCGCATGAGCCTCAATCACGACCTTCTTACTCAATTCGCCATTCCCAAGAATTTTAAGGCCGTGCACAGTACCACCAAAAAACCCTTTCTCGATGAGCGTGGTAACCGAGACAGTTTCCCCGTCCTGAAACATATCATCGATATCAGTCAGGTTGATGCATTCAAACCGCTTCAGGAACCGCCCACGCGTAAACCCTCGCTCAGGCATCTTTCGGTAAAGAGGGAGCTGACCACCCTCATATCGGGCTCGAGCTTGCCAGCCAGACCGCGATCCGGCCCCTTTATTGCCTCTGCCACACGTTTTTCCAAGTTTGGAACCAATGCCACGACCCACCCGTTTACGAGTTTGTTGTGGACGCGATGTGTTTGTCAGTTCATGTAATTTCATTATTAAGCCCCTCTTGCAGCAAGAATGTCCTCGCGCTTCATAAGAGACTCAAGAGCCTTGAACGTCGCTCGTACTTGGTTAATCGGATTTTTCGATCCGAACATTTTGGCCATGACATCCTTAAATCCAGCTAACTCTAAGATCGATCGCACTTTGGATCCAGCAATGATGCCAGTTCCCTCAGGCGCCGGTCGTATCAATAATGTGACACCATCCCACTTCACGGCAATATCGTGGGGAATAGTTGACCCATCCATGGTGACAGAAACCATGCTCTTCTTGGCAGCATCGCCGCCTTTACGAATCGCATCTGTCAACTCATTGGCTTTCGCAAAACCAAAGCCAACGCGGCCCTTCCCATCGCCGACTAAAATGAGGGCGGAAAAACTCATCTTTTTCCCGCCCTTAACTGTTTTGGAACAACGGTTAATGAATAGTACCTTCTCCATTAAACTCGATTCAGAACTTTCCCGTTTCCCACTTTCAGGATGTTTTGCCATTGTACAAAGCCTCTAACGCAGACGTTAAAATTGAATACCTGTTTGCCGAGCCGCATCAGCGAGCGTCGCTAAAATGCCATGATACGTCGACGGCCCTCTGTCAAAGATGACTCGCTTAATGCCAACCCCAAGTGCCTTTTGGGCAATAGAGGCTCCGAGAAGGGCAGCCGTTTCTTTTGATTTCGTAGCCTTTTTGGAACGAAGCTCCTCACCAACTGTTGAGTCACTCAACAGAGTAGTCCCAGCCTCATCGTTAATCAGCTGCACGTAAATATGTCGATTGCTCTTCATAACGCACAATCGGGGGCACTCTGCTGTGCCTCTCAGTATGCGTCTGACACGGTTCGAACGCTTACAACGAACCCTCAATGCCTTTTTATTGTGTAACTTCATTTCGTATACAACCTTATGCCTTTTTAGCCGTCTTAGCAGCCTTACCAGCCTTCCTTCTCACATGCTCATCCGAATACCGAATGCCTTTGCCCTGATACGGCTCAGGTGGGCGTTTGGCACGAACCTCTGCTGCAAACTGGCCTACAGCCTGCTTATCACATCCTGAAATGGTGATGAGAGTGTTCTTCTCAACCTTAACATTTATATCCTTCGGTATTTGGATATGGGTGGGGTGAGAGAAGCCGACCTGAACATCAAGAACATTTCCTTGAACAGCGGCACGGTATCCGACACCAACCATTTCAAGCTTCTTCTCATAGCCAATTGACGTGCCCTTAACCATATTATCAACCAAGGCCCACGCTAGCCCGTGGAGCCGATTGGCATCCGTAGTCTCTTGATCTGCAGAGACTACAACGCGATTGGCCTCACATATGGCAGAAATACTCGCTGGCAAATGCAGCTGTAGCGTTCCTTTGGGACCCTTTACAGAGACTAATCCATCTTTAATAGTAACCACGACCCCTTTCGGAAGGTCGATGGGCATCTTTCCTTTGCGCGACACGGTTCTTTATCCCTCTTGTAAACGCTTACCACACATGGCAGAGAACCTCTCCGCCGACGTTCTTCTCTCGTGCTTGCCTCCCAGACATTACACCCTGAGGTGTAGAGAGAACAGCAAGACCAAATCCATTCATCACAATGGGAATCTCGTCAACACCGACATACACCCTACATCCAGGGGACGAAATCCTTCGAATACCTTTGATAATTGGCTTCTTCATCGGGCCGTACTTTAAAAAAACCCGCATCTGATTAATGCCATTCTCATCTCGGACCAGTATATGCTCAATGAAGTGAGCTTCCTTTAAGGATTGGGCAATCTGTTCGACCACTTTGCTCCACTTGACATCGGCAAAACGATGTCCAGCGCTCGATGCATTACGAACACGAGTCAAAAAATCGGCAATACTATCACTTTGGCACATTGGCAAACAACCTCTTTACATCCATCCTGTAACAATGACAGGTAGCTCATTAAATGGAATTCCTAACAACCGCAGCAACTCGATACACTCACTATCGGTCTTCGCACTGGTCACAAATGTGATGTTCATGCCTTGCGTCCGTTTCACGAGATCGAGATTTAACTCGGGAAAAATCTGTTGGTCCTCAAGCCCCAGCGAGTAGCTCCCTCGCCCATCCCCTTTCGAAGGGAAGCCGTGAAAGTCACGAATACGTGGCGAAGCAATATTACAGAAACGATCAAGGAAGTCAAACATTCGTTTGCCTCGAAGCGTCACCTTCAATCCAAGCGTCTGACCCTTTCGGAGTTAGAT
>JAJZPP010000015.1 GCA_021811115.1 bacterium
TGTGATTATTCCCAGGCTAAGAAAAAAGGATAAGGGACCATAAAGAAACAGCCATGAGTGCTTCGCCTCACAATAATCCATGAAAAGCATGGGACATGAGCGCGAGGCTTTTCAGAGTAAATAATCCGCCCAAATTGGACGGATTATTTCTTTCAGGTCCCTAAGGGACTGGGCAAGAATAAATGCTGCAATTTGGATGAGCGAGATTGCCGAGATGTTGCGGATCGCGACGACTCCATAGCGTGCTCTGGACGAGGAGCGATCTGCGACAGATCGGTAATCGCAGCCAGATCAAATTGTAGCAGTTATTTTTGCCCAGTCCCTTAACTCCTACAATGGGAAAGAGCGTATGAGCGATTCAATTTTTCCTCCCACCCTCCCCGAGGGAGAGATCAGTGTCTCTGGCGTAGGCCATGGCAAAGAAAAAGGGACGATCACAATCAAACAGAATGGCCGTACAGTGGAGTTGCATAACGTCACGATCGTACGAGCGCCACAGGGCAGGGAGCGGGCCGCTTTTGAATCGACAATATGGATGGCTCTACCTCATGCTGAAGGCAACCTGTTAGTTGAGAAGCAGTCTCTTTTGCATGCACTGCATGAGAAAGTGCCAGGAGAGGCGGCAGAAAAGAGTATCCAAACGATCACAGCCCTCTTTAAAAAGACGTTTGTGACTCACTTGGCCGGCGTCATTGAGAAGGAGGCGATGACAATACGTAAAGTGGAGCTTAAAAGGGAAGCAGAACGTCGGGAAAAGGAGGGCGAAGCGCCACAGACGGTTACACTCGAAGAAGAGGCTTTACAGATAGCTAAGATTAAGGAGAAGGCCAGGGCCACCGCAGAGGTGATCTTCGAGCAGATGGAACGACCTCCTGAAGCCGAGACACTAAAAATCAAAGGAACTACGTATCCAATTCGGATGATTCGGGATCCTGAGACGAAGGAAATCGGCTTTTACGTATCCATGGGTCGATTGGCAGAGGGTGGGGAGAAAGTAATAAAAGATGTCGTTCAGGTATCCAACGGACAGATCAAACGGCTCGTGAAAGCCTCTCCAAAAAAAGTGGAAGCAGGGGGTAGGAAGCGGACTGCGGAAGAAGTGGCTGCCGGTCGAGCCAAACTGGCGGCTGAAGCCGCTTTTTCAAAGGAAATGCGACGCAGAGGCGTGCCACATGTGCTCAATATTTGGGAAGTGAGCTACCCGAAGGGTGGGATAACAAAGCGGGCCTATATGATGGAGAGATGCGAAGGGGATCTCATGGATGTCGTGGAACCGGCCATCGAAGGGGATCTTGTGAAAGACGAGGCGTTGGTGCAGATCCTGCCCAAATTCCTCCAGCTTCTCAAGGCCCTTCAGGGTATACATGGGGCAGGTTTAGTGTATCGAGATCTCAAACCCAACAATCTTTTGCGTAGAGGGAATGAGATTCGTCTCTCCGATTTTGGATTTGTAGGAAAAGAGGGTGAGCCTGCTCGTTTGATAGGAAGTTCAGGCTTTATCGCTCCAGAACTGTATTCCGTAGAGGGAACTGTCAGTGGCGCAGCAGATATGTGGTCGTTCGGTGTTCTGCTCTATTATGGTGTGACAGGAAGGATCCCTGAGTGGGACTCTATTCAAGAAGTCATGAATAGACTGCATTCGGGTGATGAAGAGATGGTGCGCGACACGGTAGAAGGTATTAAGCCATTTGTGCTGAGTTCGTTGGAGGCGGAAATGAACGCGGAGAAGGAAGCCGTCGCTGGAATGGGGCTTGAGGAAGAGGAGGTGTCCCTCCGACAGAAAGAAATTGAAACAAGATATGCAGCACGCATGCGTTCCATAGAGGAAGCCACTTCTCATCAACCAGTTTTCGAACACCAGTTTGAGGAGTTTACTGGAATGCTGGCGGGATTTCGACAGGATTTACAAAGCATGGAAGATGGGGTGCGTAAACCCATTTTCGCCCTCATTGCAAAGCTCCTTGGGCCCTTTGAGGAGCGCCCTACGGCTGCACAAGCGTATGAGGAACTCCATGCCATACTTGTGGAAGCCCATATGATTCCTCAGGAAGGATAGAGGTTTATTATGCTTGAACCATATCAAGGCATCGTGCCGAGCTCTGCCTCCGTAGTCGCCCGGTCTTCTCAACAGGCAACCACGAAGAGTGTGAAGGACCTCTTACAGAAAAAGAAAAGAGCGCTTTCGGATGATTTCGCAGCAACGGCCCAACTCGAAGATATTGAGGCATTCGTTTTAGAGCTAGAAAAATACGAAGATTTTCCCGGTAACGCAGAGTTGCTGAATCAAGTCCACGATGCTGTGCAAAAGCTCTCCAAAAATTCCTCGAAAAACGATCCCATATTTCAAGAGTTGCGGAATCGATTAGCAGTCGTCTTTGTCGGGATTCGCGCAAAGAAGGTAGAGAAGATAGCTCAGGGGGCGACAAAAAATATTTTTGTTAGAGGAGAGGGCAAAGAAGCTCGACACGTCTTCTTTGTGGCTCGTGGAGGCAGATTTGGGAAAATTTCGAGGATAGGTAACACTCGAGAGATGCGAGCAGAATTGGCTCAAGCCAGAATGATACGCAAAAAAAAACCTGGGGCAGTGGCCTATCTTGCAATTGATGTGGAAGAGGCGTCTGAGGAAGAAAGAATAAAGGGGAAGTACACGCTACGGAGTCAGAAAGCGACGGGAGACCTTGGAAAGTTGCTTTCCGATCCAATCAAGCGTCCTTCTTCCAAGCAAACGGTATCGTATGGATCGCAATTCCTGCACGGAATGGCTGATATGCACGAGGTCGGTGTTGTTCATGGCGACATAAAACCTGAGAATCTCCTGACGTATGAGGATGGGACGGTTAAGGTTTCTGACTTTGGGAAGACGAGGGTCCTCAGAGAGGGGGAGGACAGGGTGTATGTTGGAAATGCGGCTCACTCTCCCCCAGAGGGGCGATTGAGTCACAAGGGCGAAGTATATGGTGCCGGGATCCTGCTCATTCGTTGCTTAGAGGCTCCTTTTGGGCAAGATCCGCTTATTGCTCCGGAAGAAGGAAAGAAGCCTCGAGTGAGGGAAGAAAGGCGAGGCGTGGAGCGGTTTTTGCTCACAGACAAGAGATGCATTCAGGTTGATAGGACGACGCTGCGTGGGAAGTTTACCGCGTTTACTCGATCATTCCGTACTTCAATCAATAGGCCGACGGCAGACGATCTCAAGCCGGGTGAAGAGGCGATCGGAGCGTACATTGATGCGCTCATAGAGCAGATGAAAAAGCATGGTGCTGATGCAAAGGCCGCGGATGAATTGGGAGCTCTCCTGAAAGATATGACCAGAGCCGATCCTGCTGCGCGAGTGACGATGAGGGAGGCGAGCGACAGATACGATCCCATCATGGCAAGGCTGGTAGTGCATTCGGGTGCAAAAAGTGCTTTATAGTTTTGCAAAAGGCTCAGATTACTTAAAAATTGGCATATGAAGAAACTGACGGCCAATCCATTCAAATTCGGCGATCCTGTGGCAGGAGACTACTTCCTCCCACGTCCCGAACTTTCCGCAATCGTACGACAATTCCTGGAGAACCGCATTCACATCGTTCTCATGGGACCCCGCCGTTTCGGGAAAACATCCTTTGTTCTGAACTTACTCAGCACACTCGAACGAGAAGGATATAAATGTCTCCTTTTTGTTCACGGGATCAAGGAAGAGTCTCATTTCTGAAATGCTCAACAATCCCTCACGCCCCTTATATCGCTCGTGCCAAACAATCGAATTTCCAGCCTTTGGGCCTGAGTTTACCGATTGGGTTGTTCATCGGTTTGCCACAGTAGGGATCACGTGTGAGAAACAAGCCATTGAACACCTTCGAAAACTGGTTCAAGACACGCCCAATTACGTGCAAATGGTCTGCTTTCACCTCGTCGCCCAGGCGTGCCTCCACGTTAGGTGTCAGGATGTAGAAAAGGTTCTCGAAACGGTAGCTCGACAAAATGCCTATGCGTATCAAACACTGCTAAATTCGTTAACATCGGCCCAACAACGAGCTCTCAGGCTTGCTGCCAGAGAGAAAAGCTCTCTATTCCAAAAAGGATTGCTTGCGAAATATGAAATTGCAAGCGCTCCGGCTCTCCATTCTTCCTTAAACGCTCTCAAGGCAAAGGGCATCTTGGATGAACAGGGTACTGGCAAAGGAGCCGTTCTCTTCGACGATCCCTTATTTGCCTTCTGGCTCAGGATGTCCTTTGATCCATGATTACAACGCTCCATATTTTCTGACAAAGCGCCTCTTCACATAGCCGACGAGCAGGAAATAGGCTCCTGAGATGAGCGCAAGAGCTCCGTAGTAGGCAGCGGGCGGGGCGACAAACCCAAGATAGGGTCCAAGAGGCGACAACGGAATATAAATCCCAATCATGACTATGGCAATCGACATCAGGAGCAAGAATCGGCTCGGACAGCTCTCTATGAAGGGGATTTTCGAGGTTCGGATAATGTGGATGACCAGCGTTTGGGTGCAGAGCGACTCAAGAAACCACCCAGTGTGAAAGAGCGGCACCTCTGCACGGAAAAGGAAGAGCAGCACGCCAAAGGTGAGAAAATCAAAAATAGAGCTTATGGGGCCGATCACAAGCATGAATCGCTTGATATAATCGATATTCCACGGCCTTGGTTTGACCACATAAACTTTGTCTACCGAATCTGTAGGAATAGCTATCTGAGAGATATCGTACAGGAGGTTGTTGAGCAGAATTTGGATGGGAAGCATGGGCAAGAACGGGAGGAAGAGACTGGCTCCTGTCATGCTGAACATGTTGCCGAAGTTAGAGCTTGAGCCCATCTTGATGTACTTGACGATATTGCCAAACGTCTTTCTTCCCTCAACGACGCCTACTTTGAGGATGAGCAGACTCTTCTTCAAGAGGATGAGGTCGGCCGACTCTTTGGCAATATCCACAGCATTGTTGACGGAGATGCCGACATCAGCTGTTTTCAGCGCGGGCGCATCATTGATCCCATCGCCCAGATAGCCGACGACGTGGCCATTGTCGCGAAGCGCCCTGATGACCCGTTCTTTTTGGAGCGGAAGCAGGCGGGTGAAGATGTTGGTCTTCTCAACGATGGTTGTAAGCTCCTCGTCAGACGCCCTTTCGACTACCTCTCCTGTGATCATATTGGTTACTTCCAGGCCTACTTCTGTGCAGATTTTTTGGGTCACAAGCTCGTTGTCCCCTGTGAGCACTTTGAAGTCGATCCCCAGACGCTTCAGCGAGGAGATAGCCTGTGCCGCAGTAGGTTTTGGTGGATCGTAGAAGGCTACGTACCCTTTGAGCGTCAGCCCCTGCTCATCCTCTTTTGTGTAGACCGTGCGCAACGTGTCCATGTCCTTGTACCCGATGGCGAGAACCCGAAACCCCTCATTGCTGAGTGTAAAATACTCTTTTTCAAGATCGGCAATCATCGATGGCTCAAAAGTCCCAATATGGCCATTCAGGACATAGTGTGTGCACCGTTTAAAAATCTCTTCCGGCGCCCCTTTAGCGATAAGCCTGTGGCTGTGGTCCATCTGAACCACCACCGACATGATCTTTCGATTGAAATCAAAGGGGATCTCATCGATCTTTTCAAACTGTTTGACAAGGAGCCTCTCATGGTTGAGGATGGCTTTGTCAAGAACATTTTTTAATCCTGTCTGATAAAAGCTATTGATGTAGGCAAAGCGGAGCACATCTTCATTTTCATTCCCTTCAATATCGCAGTGCTTTTCGAGCAGGATCTTATCGACGGTGAGCGTGCCTGTTTTATCGGTGCACAGCACATCCATGGCCCCAAAGTTCTGAATAGAATTGAGCCTTTTGACGATCACTTCTTTTTTGGAGAGGGTAAGCGCTCCTTTGGAGAGGGTGACGGTGACGATCATGGGGAGCATTTCAGGGGTGAGGCCGACGGCAACGCCGAGGGAGAAGAGGAGCGCTTGGAGGAAGTCTCCTTCCCGGAGTGCGATAATGGCGAAGATGCATGCCACGAGGCAGAGCATCGCCTTTATCATGAGCATGGTAAACTGCAACACTCCCCTATCGAAACTGGTGCTCACGCTCATGGTGGACACCTTTTGAAAGAGCTCTCCAAAGGAGGTTGACTTTCCTGTTTTGATCACCACGGCAAGCGCGGTCCCACTCACGACGCTCGAGCCCATGAAGGCGATATTTTGCAGTTCTGGAGATGGTGTGGGCATCTTTTCGACTGGGAAGGATTCGCCTGTGATGGAGGCCTGGTTTAAGAAGAAATCCTTGCTCGATAAAATTCTGACATCGGCCGGAATCATGTCCCCTGCGGAGAGGTCTACAATATCTCCTGGGACCAATTCTGTGATCCGAGTTTCTCGCATTTTGGCGTGTCTGACAACTGTTGCTGTGGTGTGGACCATGGCGATCAACTTTTCAGCCGCCAGACCAGCGCGGTGCTCTTGAAAAAAGGAGAGGAAGACGCTGATGAGCGCCATGATGGAGATGAGGATGGCATTCACTGTTTGGTCGAAGAAGAGTGAGACTCCGCCGATGAGAAGGAGGCAAATGACGAGCGGGTTGAGAAATTTTGCGAGGATTTCTACGAGGATGTGCCGTTTCTTCTTCTTGGCAGGCTCGTTGTACCCATATTCTTTGAGCCGCAGCAACGCCTCATGGTCTGTCAGCCCATTCTCAGAGGTGTTGAGCTTTTCAAACAACTCTTCCCTTGTGCAGCCAGTGTAGTCAAACTCCCAGGTTTGAGGCTTTGGGGCTCGATGGGTGTGGTTCATATGGTCCCTTAAACTCGACGTTGTGCCATTTTTGCGAGCCTCTTCCGAGGACACAAACCCAGTTATAAATAGACATTCGACTATTTTAATTGTACCCTCTCTTCTTTTTAGATCTTGCAAAATTCCAATGATGTTGGAAAAACAACAGTAAAAGTTCCAAAATCGGTGTAAAGATGAAACCCGGCGTAAGATTGATGGAATCGATTGCATTCCTTTGACATAAGTCAGGAGGAAAGGGTCCTTCTGGAAAATTCGCACATCGCGTGAAACAGCTGTTTTCCAAATACCATTCCTAACTCCCGGTTGATTGGTAGTGTCGAACACCGATCTGCCAAAGGCGGTAGGAGAGGTAGAGGAAGAGGCCTCCTGCAAGGGGTGAGAGGAACCCTGCCCACAGAGGGGATTGTCCGTGATGGAGAACGACTGAGGCTGGGTAGAAGGAGACGCAGGCGAGCGGGATGAGGAATGTGAAGACAAACTGGAGCGTCCCATCATAAATACTTATGGGATATTGCCCCGTCTCTCTTCCCCCATACGTTGTGATATCCATCAAGGAGAGGTTCTCTGTAGTCCAGAACGCAAGAGCTGCTTGGACAATAAATAATCCAGTGAAAAGCGAAGCGGTTCCACAGATCGCCAAAAGGATGATGAGCCCATCTGGAAAGAGGTGAAGGTGGAGCGATGAGATGCCGTACACCAATACGAGGAGGCCCTGCACGAGTCGACCTATTTTTATGAGGTGCACCTCTCGAGTGGCAACTTGCACAAATGGGCTTATGGGTCTGAGCAGGAGACGGTCAAAATCGCCCCGCTTGACAAGCTGACTGAACGTATCAAACCCCCTCGAAAAGGCATCTGCAATGGCAAACCCGATGTGGGTGATTCCCAACATGACCGCAAGCTCCGGCATAGACCACCCTTCAATCAGCGAAAAGCGACAAAAGAGGACCCAGAGGCCAAAGATTTCTATGCAGGAGGCCATAAATTGGGCGAGCGTCTGCAGGAAAAAGGAGAGCCGATGCTGCATGTAGGAGACAAGAGTCGTTTTCATCAGGAGCCAGAAGAGTCTCATCTTTATCCTCCCTGAATCTCAAATCTGGCCAACCCTTTTGTCAGAACAGTTTTCCCAAGCCAGATGAAGAAAACGGTCCACAGCAGCTGGAAACCGATGTACAAAGGCGCTTCTGCTACTGGAATCAGCCCTGTGTAGAGGCGGCACGGAATGTCGATGATGCCTCGGAATGGTTGCATCGCGGCAAAGGTCTGCAACCAGGAAGGGAGGAA
>JAJZPP010000016.1 GCA_021811115.1 bacterium
CTAGTGGCGCATATGCTCTCTGGAGGCATCCATGAAACCAGATTTAGTGCTCACAAGTGCCAGTAACCCGCGTCTCAAACAGGCCATAGCCCTTCGGGATCGGCGCGACAGACAGGCTACCGGACTTTTCTTGATAGAAGGGTTTCGAGAGACAAGCCGTGCCATAACCGGAAAAGTGATCATCGACCATCTCTTCTACTGTCCAGAACTGTTCCTTGGTACAAATGAAGAGGCTCTCCTGGCTTCTGCTAAAGCTTCTGGCGCCTTCCTCATCCAAACAACAGCCCACCTGTTCCACAAACTCTCCTACCGAGATAGGCCTGATGGCATTCTGGCTGTCGCCAAGAAGATGAATACCCGCCTCGATGCCCTCCAACTGCCCTCAAATCCCCTGATTGTTATTGCCGAGGCCATTGAGAAGCCAGGAAACCTTGGCACCATTATCCGTTCCTCAGATGCAGCAGGAGTTCATGCTGTGATCGTGGCCAATGGCTGTACAGACATCTATAACCCAAACGTCGTTCGTGCCAGCGTCGGTACGCTCTTTACCATCCCTGTCATTGAAACGTCCAACGAAGAGGCGCTTGCCTTTTGCCATAAGCATACCATAACGTTACTCGCAGCCACTCCTGAGGGGCAGTCTATCTACACACAAGTTCCGATGACAGGGCCTCTTGGCATCGTTGTGGGAACCGAACAGCTTGGGCTCTCCTCCTTCTGGAAGAAAGCATGCACACTCCTCGTACGCATCCCGATGCACGGCGTTGCCGACTCCCTCAATGTGGCTACCGCTACAACCCTCTTTCTCTTTGAGGCAGCACGACAGCGCTATGGAACTTGAAATCCTTTACGAAGACAACCACCTTCTCGCCGTCAATAAACCGGCCGGTCTTCCAACGCAACCATCTCCAACCGATCCAGAAAGCCTTGAAACAGCTTGTAAGGACTTTATCAAACAGCGGGATCACAAACCGGGAAATGTTTTCCTCCACGCCCTGCATCGACTCGACAAACCAGCCAGCGGCATCGTCCTCTTCGCCAAGACGCAAAAGGCGCTCTCGAGAGTCTCAGCCATCCTCAGAGAGAAAAGTTGTGTTAAAATATATACAGCACTTGTGGAGAGGAGAGTCGAACCAGGTACCATCATCCACTACCTGCGACATGGAGAACACATGGCAGAGGTGTGCAGCCCGGAGGCAAAAGATGCCAAAAGGGCAGAACTCATCATCACCGATATCAAACAGATTTCAGATGATCTGTGGGAGCTGACGATCCGTCTGCTGACAGGCCGCTACCATCAAATCCGCGCCCAGTTATCAGCTCTCGGCGTGCCCATCATTGGGGACACAAAATATGGCAGCCAGAGAAGTTTCGAACCAAATGGTATTGCCCTCCACCATACAGAGATGGCCTTTCAGCATCCTGTGAAGACCATATCGGTTCTCCTACGTAGTGAACCTACATGGCGCAAATAGCAGTACAGTCCCTTACGCTTTGCAGCCTTGACTTTATCTTCCGGTGTCCCTGTTCTCATGCGCTCGATACACTGTTCATTGATATCGAATGGGATTTTCACCTCCTCACGAGGAACTTGAGTTGTGAAAGCTCTTTACCTGGCCATACAACTCCTGAGTGATTGCTTTAACGACGTCTTCAATGAGTTGCTGAATCTTTGGATCTTCATCGGCCTTGAGTATGTTTTTCTCCTTTAACCGTTCGACGAGCCGGGCGTGTAATTCTGGAGACCACGTGCTCTCCATTTGAGGGATACTTGCCATCTCTCTTAATTCAGTACCTGACTCTCCTACACCATCGCTCTTTTCTCCTCGAAACCATCGTACAATATGTTTTCCAAGATGTGCTATCATTTCTAGTGGCTTCGCTAAGGCATCACGGATCTTTTGAAAGCCAGAAACGGGTTCTCCCATAGTTCCTCCATGCATTTTCTCGACCATATGAATTGAAAGCATTATTTTCAACGAGGTTTTTTCTTGACAGAAGGATGCGTCAAGGAAGGAACCAACCGACTGGCTTCCTCCCATCCGATGGCAGTCCCTTGCTTTCGCAGTTGTTTCTCCCCATCGGCATAGATGAGGTAAGAATTGGATGGATCTCCTTGCGCCAGGCCATTCCAATACTCAAGTCCCTTAAAGAAATCGCTTGCAACTCTGTTCCCGCCCTTTATTTCAATGGGATACAGTCGAGTGTCGTAATCGATGAGACAATCTACCTCATGAGCTCCAGCCGCATCCCGCCAGAAATAGAGAGACGGTCTTATCCCCAGGTTGCAGAACTGTTTGTAAAAATCCGCAATAATCCACCCTTCAAAGAGGGCTCCGTAAAAGTGTGAGGAATGGAGGGCTTCGGGTGAATCGATCCTCAGAAGAGAGCAGGCAAGCCCTGTGTCAAAGAAATACAACTTGGGCGTTTTGACCAGTCTTTTGGAAAAGTTTTGGAAATGGGGTTCGAGGAAAAAGATAATGTAGCTTGCCTCGAGAATAGAGAGCCATTCTCTGGCTGTGGGCGCCGACACTCCAGTTTCCGCGGCAAGTGCATTGACGTTGCACAACTGCCCAATTCTTCCGGCACACAACTGAACAAACCTACGAAATGTGGAAATATTCCTCTGATTGATGAGCTGTCCTATGTCCCTTTGAATGTACGACAGGATATAGGATGGGTAGAAGTCGGTCGGCACAATTTTTTCAGCAAAAATACGCGGATACCCGCCTGTAAATATGGAAGCGCTGATGGTTTCTGGCAGTATCTTATTTTCAATGAGCTCATTGTTAGAGAGCGGCAGAAGGGTGAGAATGCCTACCCGCCCGGCGAGCGATTCTGTTATGGCCTTATTCACCAAAAAGTTCTGAGACCCGGTCAGGATGAAGTATCCCGGCCTCTTTTTTTGATCCGATTCCAGCTTGACGTAGGTGGTCAATTTGGGAGCATACTGAAATTCATCCAGAATAATTCCATGGCCATTCTCGTGCGAACGCAAGAACCCCTCAGGATCCTCAAGAGCGAACTGGCGCGTCACCTCCCTGTCGAGACTTAAGAAGGTATGGTGAGGAAAAGCTTTTTGAACGAGGGTCGTCTTTCCCGATTGTCGCAGTCCTAAGAGCGCAACAACAGGAAATTTGGCCAACCGTCGCAGCGTGTCAAGTAGATCCCGTGAAAACATAACCGTCACATCCTGTGAGAACACCCTTCACACTAAGGCAAGACTTTAAAACAGTCAAGCATTTTAATTCAGAAAGCCCGACTATTTGAAAGTGGCTCTTTAAAACAGTCAGGTGCTTCTCTCTTCCGGCAGTCGGAAAGGAATATCTTGACTAAAGGTAGCGGCCGTGTCAGTTCGTTCGGCTCCTGCTTCGAACCTGCCGGTAACGGTCTCGAGCGCGGCAAATTGGGCCAGAATACGGCGCAGTTCTCCGAGAATCTCCTCTCGATCGATGAGCGATTCATACCGTGCGCCACCAAGGAGCTGGCCAATCTCAGCAAACGGCTGCATGAGGAGGACGATACTCATGGTTTTATCGCGACGAAAACTCTCTTTCACATACGTCTCGAGCAATTTGATGGTACGGAGAATGGAGTCCTTTTCTGAGCCTCCCAGCTCGATCGAACGATCGATGAGCGATTTGATGACTTCTGAGAGCGCCACGACCACCTCGACGTGCAGATCCCTCTCTTCTGCGTTTTGAGTCTGCTGGCACAGCGAAACGAGGAGGAGATGGCCAAGCGACGAATGGTGGCTGTGGAAAACGAGGAACAGTTTGCCATACAGCCTCACTGCCTCTTCAACCGCCGCGGGGTTTCCACTCTCTCGTGCCGCTGTAACAAGCCAGGCAAGCCGTTTGGCTGTCATGGCCTCTGCAAACATAAATCGATCCAGCATGGTGGCTTCACTCTCCCCTCGAATCGAAAAGAGGGGAAGCTTTCCAACAACGCGCAAGAGCATCTCACTGAGCGCAGAAGCTTTTTGTGAGAAGGCTCTCACAGAGAGCACATTCCCGCTCTCCATGCTCTCGACCACCAATGGGAAGACCATCTCAAATGAGTCCATCAACAGTTTCTCATTCTTCCTATCTAACGCCCGATGCATTCGGTCGAGGAGCCACTCGCAGACGCCTTCAGAGGTGCGCCTGTACTGAATCCGCAAAAAAGTCGAGCAGAGCAGATCCATGAGTCCACCAAAGAGAACCGTAGCAATGGCGAATCGATACGGCACGAGCAGAAGGGGCGATGAGACAAAAAAGAGGCCGAGCAGTGAGAGGAGAAAAGCCAATCCGCTGCACACATAGAGGCGGCGATCCTCAATAACCGATTGGAGCGCAGCAAGGTCAACTGTTTTATGCCGGCTCCCAACAGAGGTCAGCGATATCCAAAGAAGGGGAAGCAGCGGGGAGAATAGCGAGATGGCAAATAGAATCGGGTAGACACCAACCGGTAACAGAACCCACTGGTTAAACTCAGGGAAACCCGATGCGCTGATCGAAACGATCAACCCAATGAGTAAACTGACAATTGTCATCCACATACCACCCTCTCCACTTGAACTTCTCAATGCATACTCTCACAAATTGTAGCTAGACCTGTCAAGGCTAATGTCGTAAAATGAATCCGTAAATGTAACCAGGAGATGGGTATGTTGCCTCTCGATATAATTGGTGTTCAACGAAGCTTAAGCACGGCACAGGCCATTCCTGTGTTTGGCATAGCTGTCTCCCCAGTAAAAGCAGCAGTCAGTATAGTTCAAATCATCGTCGGATTGGCAGGAACTATCATTTTTGGTGTTGGAGTCCTTCTCACGAACCGTGAGGCTTTCGGCTTTGGCACTGTTATCTCCTTTGGGATTAGCCTAGCAGGCGCCACAAGCCTTGTGTATAGCATAGGCAATATACTCACTCTCGGAATATTGGGCTATAAACTTGAAAAAGAGAGAGACAAAAGTACTGCCACGGTCACAAATTAAATATGACGTCCTATGCACTTCAATGGCCGCTGCAATTATAGTGTGGGTGAGATCTTTATATTTAGCCATTTTCTCTGCGTTCTCTGCGCCTCTTTTGGCGCTAGCCTCTGCGCTGATGAAAAGATACAAACTTGGCGCATGAGATACGTTTTCTATTTACCCTGAAAAGCCTCGCGCTCATGCCCCGTGCTTTTCATGGATTATTGTGAGGCGAAGCGCTCATGTCTGTTTCTTTAAGGCTCACTATTGAGCACTTGCACGAGTTTGGCCAGGAGTGTCTGGAGTGTCTTTTCGCAAATCGCCTCGCGCGTCCCTTTGAAGAAAAAGGTCTGTGAAACAGTTTTCGATGGCATCATGAACGTTGCGCACACAGTTCCGACAGGCGTTTTTTCTGTCCCTCCACCAGGGCCAAAGTAGCCCGACACACTACACACCACATCGGCATGGAAGAGAGATCGCGCCCCCGCCGCCATCATTTCTGTCACTTCAGGACTCACGACACCATACGTTTGAATGGTTTCAGAAGGAACGTGGAGCACCTCTTGCTTGGCACCCGTTGCATACGTAACAATGCCTCCTAACAGTACCTCGGAACTCCCAGGAACCGAAGCCATTCTCGCCGCAAGCCCCCCAGCTGTGCACGATTATGCGGTCGCTATGGTCCACCCCCGTTCACGGAGCAGTCGAAGCACAGCCTCCTCTAATGAGGCGTCTGTCAAGAGAAATCTTTTAAAAGCAGAGGAGAGAATGCGCGACGCCTCTTCTACGCCATCACCACTCAGATGCACTCTCACAAGGCCGTAGGAGGGGTAAATCCCTATGCGAAGTTTGGGAAACTGCTGGTGCAGCTTTCTGAGCATTGGATCGATGTCATGCTCTGCCAATGACTGAAGGCGAAAAATCGATGTGGGAACCGCCTCTCCAGCAAAGTAGGAAGGAAGAATTTGGCTCGCTATATCGTGCAGTTCATCGGGCGGTCCAGGCATGACAAAGAGCCGGGCCCCATGGAAAAGGGAATTATCCTCTAAAACAAGTCCTGGGGCGGTTCCAACATGGTTGAGGAAAATGGTGGCGCCCTCAGGCTGCAACGACTGGTCAGAAATTGTAGGAAACCCTTCGCCATATCGCTGTTTCAAATCATTGAGAACCAGTTCAGAAGGGATCAAGGGACAATGGAACAATCGGCAGACCGCCTGCCTCGTCAGATCATCCACCGTAGGCCCAAGACCGCCAATGGTGATGACGTCACGTCCTGCTTGCAGCTCCTGCCGGACCGCCTGCTCAATATCCTCAAGGACGTCGGGGACCACCACATGACGAACCGGGAAGACCCCACGAGAAAGCAGCTGGGTCGCTAGGTAGGCGGCGTTGGAATTGACAGTATAGCCATAGAGCACTTCGTCACCTATGGCAACAAGAGAGATACCCACAAAAACCTCTTTTATCCATCTTTTAACGGCGCAATTATCCCAATGCACCCAAGACATATCCCAATATCGGCAATATTGAATACAGGGTAGTCAAATCCCCACAGCCGTAGATGAATCATATCAATGACATGGCCCCACACCATCGTGTCAAAGAGATTACTGAGGGCCCCTGCCAGCACCACAATGAGGCTTGTCTTCACAAACCTCCCCAAGTTCGAGAAAATGTAGCCCCAGAGCAGTAAAAGGATAAAGAGTACACGGAAGATAAAGAGGAGCCGGGGCGTATCAGTAAAAAGCCCCCAGGCAGCCCCCTCATTGGAGGTAAGCGTCCAGCTCAGATCAATCCCGAGGAGGGATCCAACCTCGATCGAGGAGCCTGCGGAGAGCGATGAGAGGGCAATCATCTTAACCCAGCGATCCAGTCCAAAGAGGAGCGCGCCAATGAAAAAATCTACAAAAGTCCGCTTCACACCAACCCGCGCTCTAGTTTTTCCTGCGCCTTCACTGTTGTGGCAGCATACGGCATCGCCTCAAGTCGAGGCTTAGGAATCTCCTCGCCACTCATATCACAGATCCCGTACGTCCCTTCCTGGATCTTCTCAAGAGCCCGTTCGACCTGGCGCAACATCTGCAACTCTTTGTTAGCAACCTCCAAGTTGATCTTCCGATCAAAATCATCGGTTCCTTGATCCGCCTGATGTTGGGAATACCCTGTTGCCTCTTCCGGCTTTTTCACTTCAGCTGTACTGAGTTGAAGCGAGCAGCGTAGTTGCTCACGCATCTGCTCTAACCGTTTCTTAAATTTCGAAATCTCAACCTTTGTCAACGGCATGCTCTTACCTAAACGTTAGCCTCTCTAAAATTACCGTGTATATGCTCATTTTTCTATTTTGAGTACAGAAGAAAATGCAAAGAATTCATGGTAGAGGAGAAATGATGGCCAGGACTGGAGTCGAACCAGCGACACAAGGATTTTCAGTCCTCTGCTCTACCACCTGAGCTACCTAGCCAAGAAACTTTGAGTGAAAGGTTATCCTTTCTGAGGTATTTTTTTCAACTCAAGAAGATCCTCCATCACATGGACCGCCTCTTCGAGTTGCGCCTCTTGCTCCCGCTCTCGTAACTGCGGCTGATCCCCATCATGCGAAAAAAAAGCCCACTCAGGATCGCTCTGCATCCGTAATTGGCTCTTTTGCTGCAGTTTAAGGATATACTTCCTATACTCTTCCGTCCGATGTTCGAGAAAGGGGAGGTACTGCTCTCTATACCATGGTCGGCAGTCGATTCCTACATCTTGAAGAGTGTCATGGAAGAGAGGAGCAATCGGAGCCAGTCGCTTTCCGTGGTTCACTTTCTCACCTTTCCGCAGCCATAAACTGGGCACAGTAATATCAGCGTGCACTCCGCATCCCTCAGGAGACTCTCCTCCCACCGTAAAGTAGGAGCCAACAGTGAGTCGAAGC
>JAJZPP010000017.1 GCA_021811115.1 bacterium
TATACCATGCCTACATACCTATGTAAGCCATGGTATACAAAGTTTAATCTGCAAAAAAATACATGCCATCTATTCAAGGGATTTAAGGGATGTTGTACTAGCCGGGCGGCGTGATAGAACAAGAGTTCTGCGACCGACCCATCCTTTGGAGTACGGTACCCTTTTTGGTGGCATATGCCAAGCGCGAAACTTCAGTTGCGAAATATACCCCCATTCTTGTAATCTCAGTGAGAGTTTTGGAAGAGATGCGTCTCGTCTCTTTCGTTTTGAGCGGATTTCATCAATTGTAGGATGTGCTTGCATGACCACAGTCAAAGTTCGACCAGGTGATTCTATTGATAAAGCGTTACGAGCCCTGAAAAAGCGTCTCGATAAAGAAGGCGTCATGAAGGCCGTGAAGGCACACCGGTTCTACTCGAAACCCTCCGTGAAAAAACGTGTAAAATCGAAAGCCGCAACGAAATATCGTCGCCAAAAGGTCTAATCGTTACCCCACTTCTTTCTTCAGTCTCACTGGGTAAGGAATGCGGCGATTCTTCGTGTTTTTTGTTTATAGTCTTACTGGAACGGTTTAACGATGGCTGATTATTACGATGTCCTCGGTGTAAACAGAAAAGCATCTCAGGATGAGATTAAGAAGGCGTATCGGAAGTGCGCGCTCCAATACCATCCAGATCGCAATCCTGGCGACCCTGAGGCAGAGAAAAAATTTAAGGAAATTTCCGAAGCGTACGATGTCCTTGGTGACGAACAGAAGCGGGCTGCCTACGATCGATATGGCGCTGAAGCGGTTCGAGGATACGCAGGCGCTGGTGTCGGCGGTGGCCGAATGCACCCCGGATTCTCCTCGTTGGAAGAGGCTCTTCGCACCTTTATGGGGGCGTTTGGTGGAGAGTCGATCTTCGAAGATACGTATGGTGGATACGGCGGAGAGGAGGTCGTCAGGGCACAACAGGGGGCCAGCAAGCGGCTGACGGTGGCGGTCTCTTTTGCTGAGGCGGTGACCGGTGTCGATAAGGAAGTGACCATTAGCAACTACGTTGTCTGCCCATCCTGTTCAGGACGCAGAACCAGATCCTCTCAAGGAGTCAAGCGGTGTACCCGTTGTGGTGGCGTGGGGCAAGTGTTTGAGCAGCGCGGTTTCTTCAGCATGTCCATGACCTGCCCTCAGTGCCATGGTGAAGGGCAAATGATCGTTGACCCGTGCCAGGAATGCCAGGGCGAGGGGCGAGTGAAGGGCAAGGAGAAAGTCCACTTCCACATCCCTGCCGGCATTGATACTGGGATGCGATTGAAGCTGGCGGGCCACGGCGATGTTGGGTATGGCGGCGCCCCAGCGGGCGATCTGTTTGTCTATGTGAAAGTAGACTCCCACGACCTCTTCGATCGTCAGGGCAACGATATTACGCTGGATCTACCCATTTCCGTTACTGAGGCGGCCCTCGGATGTAAGAAGGAGGTTCCTACCTTTAGTTCGTCAACAGCTAAGATTGTGATCCCCGAGGTGACCCAATCGGGTAAAGTATTCCGAATCAAAGGAATGGGCTTCCCCAGCCTCCAAGGAGGAGGGAGGGGGGATATGCTGGTTCGAGTCATCGTCGAGACACCTACCGAACTCACATCTCAGCAAAAGGAGTTGCTCGAGCAACTGGCCAAAACAGAGCGATCGGCAAACTTCCCCATGAAAGAGAGGTTTGAAAAACGGTTGCATCAGTTTGAAGGGGCTTCCAAATAGTGGAGCGAGTAGAATCTGTCTTGAGGTTGCTCTCTCGGCATCATTTTGACGCAATCCTCATCCACTCTCCAATAAATTTATACTATCTGACTGGGCTTCACCTCTCTCGAGGATATCTTCTCCTGACTCTGGAAAAGAGGATTCTGTGGGTAGATCCACGGTACAAAGAGGTGGCTCAAGCACTCTCCTCTGACGTAGAAATTTTTTGTCATGCTTCAGCTATAGAGACCTATCTCTCTATTGGAGCCACCGTGGCGCAGGTTAAAGGTCGGGTTGGCTTTGATGCCTCTACAATGAGTGTAGAGGTATTTCAAGCGATTGGCTCTCAAACCTCTGTCGAGAAACTTGTTCCGGCTCCCGCTCTGTTCTCTGAGTTACGGAGGCCAAAACGGGCCGAAGAGATTGCTTCAATCGAGGAGGCATGCCGCTTATGCGAACAGGGCTTTCAGCATATTCGAGGCCTATTTCGAGAGGGAATTACGGAGCGCGAGCTGTCGCAACAGTTGAAAGCTTTTTGGTTTGCTCATGGGGCAGAAGCGCTCTCCTTTGAGCCTATTATAGCGTTTGGAGCCCATACCGCCTGTCCCCACTGGTCGTGCTCCTCAACACCCTTACACGCCCCTTCTCCCATCCTGATCGATATTGGGGTTCAGCTCCATTCCTACCAGTCAGATATGACCCGCACACTCTTTTTTGGGGAGCCAGATCCAGAACTGTTGAAATGCCACACGCTTGTTCAAGAGGCGTATGAGCTTGCCTTTTCAGAGGCTCGTCCAGGGGTAGCGCCCCACCATCTTGATAGCCTTGTGCGCCAGTTTTTCTCTCAGAATGGTTTCCCAAATAGCTTTCTTCATGGGTTAGGCCATGGTGTTGGCCTCGAAGTCCATGAGGCGCCTCGGATAAGCGCCTATGCCACGGATGAGTTGCCCTTCCAAGTGGGTGATGTGATTGCCATTGAGCCTGGCCTTTACCTGCCTGGACGCGGGGGAATCAGGATTGAGAATACAGTCGTTATTGAGGCTGCTGGAGCCCGATCGCTTATAGGGGAATCCACGTATCTTTGACGTTGAATCGTTTCCGCTTCTGCGTTTTTTGCTCTTTCTCGATGAGCGTCTCATCGGTCTGAGAACCCAGTTCGATGAGGAGTTTGGTTTTTAGCTCTCCAGCCCGTTCGTTGAGCTGCTGGATGCGCTTGATTTGTTCTGGCGTCAGCCGTTCCGCATTCCGAAAGCTGAAAACCTCTTCTATGGTAGTGCCGAGCAGTTCGTACCGATTATCGATGTGACGCCGTTTCAACCAGAGGAGGTGTTTGCGCAGGACAAGGAGGGGGGCCGGCTCTTCGAGGAATTGGTCGCCGGGAGGTGTGGTTGTCGGTTGTGGCTGAGGTCGTTTTGGAACACGCGTGGATTGTTTGCGGGCTTTGTAGATGACATCCGCCTCTGGAGTCTTTTCCAGAGGAACGATGAGCGGTTCCTCCTCGACCAGTTCTTCAGTAGGCTGAAGGGTCTCCTGTGGTTTGGTCTCCTCTTCTTCTTCGGCGGCCGCCTCTTCCCGGAGGAGCTTTCCTACCGTATCATCCGTTACAGGTCGGGGAGTCTCCTCTTTCAAGCCGAAGTAGGAGATGGCCCGCTCTGTAGGCGCTGGTTTGCCTTCCGCAAGGTCTTTAATTCTGGTTTGGCGTACCGCCTGTTCAAACTCGCGCTCAGCCTTTGAATAGTCGATTTTAGCCATATGCTATATATCCTGTGTTTCAAACCCAACGGTCTCTTTATTTGCCATCTTGAGAGTCACTTTCTGCTGGCTTCTGATGGTGTTGCTGAGAATCGCCGCGGACAACGGGTTGACGACCGCTGTTTGGATGAGTCGCTTGAGCGGACGGGCACCAAAGAGCGCATCATACCCTTCTGTTGCCAGATAATCGACAACGGCCGGTTTCCATTCCAGGAAAATCTCCTTTTCTGCGAGCCGTTTGACGAGCCTCTCCAGTTGAATGAGGACGATTTTATGCATGTCCTCGGGACGTAACGGGAGGAATGGGAGAATGTCATCCAGTCGATTGAGAAATTCAGGGCGGAACTGGGCTTTAATGACGGGATCGAGGATGGTGAGGATCGCCTCTTTTGTCAGCCCATGCTTGCTGCTCTCAAGCCGTTGGAGAAGCAGGTCTGAGCCGATGTTTGAGGTCATAATGAAGAGGGCGTTCTTACAGTTGACAAGACGTCCCTTGCTATCGGTGAGTCGACCATCATCAAAGATCTGCAACAGAATGTTGAAGATGTCAGGATGGGCCTTCTCAATCTCATCAAGGAGCACAATGGAGTAGGGGCGACGGCGCAAACTTTCGGTGAGCCGACCTCCCTCCTCGTACCCAACGTAGCCTGGTGGGGATCCGATTAGCTTTGATACAGAGTGTTTCTCCATGTACTCTGACATGTCGAGCCGAATGATCGCCTCTTCCTGGTTGAAGAGCTGCTCTGCGAGCGCTTTGGCCAGCTCCGTTTTGCCAACACCGGTAGGTCCGAGAAACAAGAAGACGCCCATAGGCCGTTGCGGATCGGAGAGGCCGGCTCGAGAACGCCGAACCGCCTCTGAGACCGCTTGAATCGCAAACGGCTGGCCCACAACCCGTGCTTCAAGGGCTTTTTCAAGATGGAGGAGCTTTTCAGCCTCGGCCGTGAGCATCTTTGAGACGGGGATTCCGGTCCATTTTGAGACAACCAGGGCGATGAGCTGCTCATCAACCTCTTCCTGCAAGAGCCTGTGGGGTTTGTTTTTCAGTTCCTGTTCCAATGCCGTCAATTCTTGGTTGACTGCTGGAATGGTGCTGTAGCGAAGCTGAGCCACCTTTTCGTAGTCGGCCTTGCGCTCAAACTCCTCTTCTTCGAATCGGAGCTTTTCCAATCGATCCTTTTTCTCTTTAATCTTTTCGATGAGGGCTTTTTCTGCCTCCCACTCGTGTTTCAGGGCAGCGATCTCCTCTTTTACCGTCGCTATTTTTCCCTCCAGTTTTTGCATCTCCGGTTTTGAGGCGGACTCCGGTTCATTTTTCAAGGCTTCGCGCTCTACAATGAGGGAGGAGAGCTCCCGTTCCTTCGAGTCGAGTGGGAGAGGACGGGATCCTATTTGCATGCGGATGAGACTGGCCGCTTCGTCGATCAGGTCGATTGCCTTATCGGGGAGAAACCTGTCGGTAATATAGCGAGCGGAGAGAAAGACAGCGGCGTGGAGCGCCTCTTCCGTAATGCGAACGGAGTGGAAAATCTCGTACCGTTCCTTCAGTCCTCGGAGAATGGCGATCGCCTCTTCAAGGGAGGGCTCTTTGATCATGATCGGCTGGAACCTGCGCTCGAGCGCCGCATCTTTCTCAATGTGCTTCTGGTATTCATTGAGGGTGGTGGCACCGATGCAGTGGAGAGTCCCTCTGGCAAGCGCCGGCTTTAAGAGGTTGGCCGCATCGATAGCCCCTTCTGCAGCCCCAGCACCTACCAGTGTGTGAACTTCGTCGATGAAGAGGATGATCTTCCCCTCATTATGCTCCATTTCTCGGAGGATCCCCTTGAGGCGGTCCTCAAATTCACCGCGAAACTTGGTTCCAGCCACAAGGCTGCCCATATCGAGCGCGTAGAGCTGTTTGTGTTTGAGTGAGTCGGGCACATCTCCCTGCACGATGCGAATGGCCAACCCTTCTGCAATGGCGGTCTTCCCGACCCCAGGTTCTCCGATGAGCATGGGGTTATTCTTCGTTCTTCGGGAGAGCACCTGTATGGTGCGACGTATTTCTTCTTCTCTGCCTATGACGGGATCCAATTTTCCCTGCCGAGCGAGTTGTGTGAGGTTTCTGCAATACTTTTCTAGGGCCTGAATAGAGGCTTCTGCTGTCTCTGAATCCATAGATCGTCCTGCTCGAAGCTGTTCGATGGTTTGTTGGGCTGTTTTTTCTGTGATGTTGGCCTGTTCTTTCCACGAAGAAAAATGGTCTTTGGCGTACTTGACGAAGGCCATGAAGAGGTGGTCTGCGCTGATGTGCGTATCATTCCAACTCTTGGCAATATCTTCTGCCTCCCGCAGTCGCTGTTCGAGCGATCGGTTGACTTGAGGCCGCTGCCCCGAGCCTTCAAGTGAAGGGAGTTTTTGGATTGCTTCGAGCACTCTTTTTTCGAGCGCCTCAGGAGAGGCTTTGAGGGCCTTAATGATAGAACAAAAATAGCCCTCCTTATCTTGAAGGAGGGCGTACAGCAGGTGGAGGTCATACACTTCAGCATGGTGAGACTCTTCCGCTATTCGGAATGCCTCTTGAATGGCTGTAGCAACACTTTCTGTAAACTGCTGCGGCATACGTCACCTCTAGATACCGAATTTAGATCGTTCTTTTCCAGGATCCAAGACTTTTGTCCAAATTGTCGTGATAATGACTATTTGGTTCAAGTTCCAAGTTCTGGAGTTTGGACAAATAGCCGCCATGTTAGGTAACTAACAAAGCTTAGGCAGGGCGGCTATCCGTCCAAATTTTTTTCCGCTCGTCCGAAAAAGCTTCTGTCCGAAAAAGTTTCCTTGATCAAAATCGATTTCTTGATTAGGATCTGCTGACAAAAGGCCATAGTCCACAAAAAAAAGCGAGTTGCCATAAAAGTATAGCAAGTGAAGAGAACCAGTCGACATATCATGTGTTCTTAAAGATGCCAACAACGCAAGAGATGGAACCATTTATGAAACTTTTCCTTTTGTTCGTAGCTTTATCGGGTTCATGGATAAAAGACTATGTACACACAGTGTGTCATGGGAAGAGATTTTTAGAAAAACAGAAAAATACTGTCTAACTCATCCAAAACACCCTCAACATCCAGTTTTCCGTTACTATCCGAGCAACAGTTATGCGAAATAATTAGATGCGTGCATATGAACACACGAAAGGCTGTCGGAAATTAGTGCCCTACAGAGGCTTTTGCAAAACTCCTTTTTGCCCACAATGGAGTTTAGCAAAAGCCTCTACATTGTTTTTTTTATGACTAAAAAAGCGTCTAGGAGGTAGTATGAGGCTATTTTTGCTTACGATTCTCTGTATCCAAGCTGTTTTTCTTTACGCAGAGAATCCAATCAACCTCAAAGCACTGATCGTCTTTTTCGAAAGAGATAAACATCCAGATTTAATACTGTCTCTCAAATCACCCCAAAACGGTGTTGCAGTGGCATACCTGGCCTTTAAACTATTAAGCACCATGCTGGTGAACAATCCACCAATTGGTCGATCCTGAGGAATGTCAAGTGAGGCCATCTTCCTTTCCGTGGATTGGTTTCTTTTCCGACATAGTAGAAAACCGCTACATCTAAAGGTGAAAGCGAGTTAATCCAAGAATTTAACTTGCTCATAGTTACCTCACTGATACTTGACACTTGAATTTCAGGTATAAGGCCGGTTTGCGAGGCTATTCCAAGAAGGGCTTGTTGCATTCTTTTACTATCAAGACAATAATATTTTTGAAGCCTTGCTCCAGAACCATCAAAGACTACTAAAGCTTTGAGGTGAGTTGGTTTTTCCGCGTAAAGAAAAACGGCTTGAATACAGAGAATCGTGAGAAAAAATAACCTCATACTACCTCCAAGAAGGCTTTTGAAAAAAAATCTAATCTTAAAATAACAAATAATCAATGAATGGAGCACGCTTTCGAAGAGCTTTCGAGCTCTCGTGATCCGCGTGTTCCCATTGGAACCATAAAGAGGAAATAACACCACAAATTTGCACCCGCGTAAATCAAGAAATATCATCGCTCGCATCAGATTATTTCGTGTGATTGTTGATCTGTTCGTAACGAAAAACGGGGTGTTGGTGGATTGATGTATGAGTCTCACAGTATTTTTTCTGTTTTTCTAAAAATTTCTTCCCATGACACCTTGTGTGTACAGAGTCTTTTAACTGATTGTATAAAACCATTTAAAAAAACGCCGCCTACATGGGAGCCCTCACTAAAACATATTGAGTCCTCAGCAACTCCAGGTCCTTCCATCTCTGGGCCAAGCGTATCAACGGCAATAATAGCTCGCAAGACGGTAGGCGGATGTGAAGCGTATAAATTCTATGAACCAAATAAAGCTACGAACAAAAGGAAAAGTTTCATAAAC
>JAJZPP010000018.1 GCA_021811115.1 bacterium
TACTCTTCCTCGTCCTGATTGCAAGCTACCTCCTCATCATCTGGAAAGGAGTTGGCATCGTGACATCAGAAAACCTCCTCCGCCACTCCTGGTCGCACGCCTACCTCGCGATCCCGCTCCTGATCACCGCCTTCAGCTTCCAAACGATGGTCCCAAGTCTCCACCCTTTTCTCGACCATCACAAGAGGTCACTGCGCGTCGCCGTTGTCCTGGGCACCATAGTGGCCTTCATCGTCTATGCGCTCTGGCAGTACGTCATCTTTGGAAGCATCCCACTCGTGGGAGAAAATGGGCTCATCGAAGCGTTCAAAGCGGGACAGCCGGCTAGCTTCTGTTTGACCAAAATCACCCACTCCACAGTTATTCCAAAGGCGTCTGCCGTCTTTGCCATGATGGCTCTTGTCACCTCATTTTTTGGAATTGGTATCGGGCTCTTTGACTTTCTAGGGGATGGGCTGAAAATTCCACGCCAAGACAAAGGAGCTATGACGCTGGGCCTCCTCGTTCTCCTCCCATCCTTTTTCTTCGCCATTAGTATTGAGCGCATCTTCCTCATGGCGCTTGATATCTCTGGAGGGTTTGGAGACACGCTTCTCAATGGAGTCATCCCCGTCGTCATGCTGTGGGTAGGGGGAAACCGATTTGCGCCCGATGGTAACCACCGGTCGCTGATTCGGACCGTCTGCACTATTCTTTTGCTTCTCCTCTTCGCCATTGCCTTTGGGACAGAAGGCTACACTAGGCTGATTGCTGGAGCATTTTAAACGCCTCGAATCGGATCCGCTCATACATGCTGGCAAATCCATGGGCCCGCCCTGTCGACAGCCCAGCCAGAATGCCAAGCTCGGTGACATAGGTCGGTGGGGTTGAAAGAATCGTCTCAGGAGTTTCCCCAGAATAGACACGGACCAACAGTTGCCCAAGGCCTGCTGAGATGAGCGCCTCAGACTCAATGGCGAAGACGAGACGATCATTTTCCACGGTTGCCTTCAGATGGGTGACCGATTGGCACCCATGGACCAACGTCTTATCCGACTTCTCTCCTGGACTGAGCTTGGGCTGAGTCTTGCCTAAATCTAAGATGATTTGATACTTCTCTTCTGGAGTCGAGGCGGCGGCAAATAACCGCTTAATCGCCTCCTGTTTTTGCTGAATTGACCTTTCCATTCTCTTCTTGCAGTAGTTTTTCTCGTTCATCCTGCAGCGTTTTCAATCGTTCTTGTAGAGCAGAAACAATCGCTAAGTACTGCTCCTGCTGAAGCGCTCTTTGTCTGGCCCCAAAGTAGTCCAAACTCATCAAACGACCTGCTGCATCCCCAGCAAAATACGCTTTTCGCTTATAGATTGCTATCTGATCTTGCACATCGGTGATCTCATCGTTCACCTCGGCAAGTGATGGCTTATCTTCCGTAGCTACCAGACAGCTGGTTGCTACAAGTAGCAATGTAAAAAAAGATTTCATAAATTTACCTACAATATTCTTGTCCACCATGTAAAATTTCGAATCGAAAGCAACCCGGTGCGCACCGCTTCATACCCGGCTCTGTAACTGGCTCTGGCACCACTGAATGTATCCATGAAAACACGATGCACCACCTGCGGAGGAGCGCCTCCTCCAAGTACATCGGCCGCTACCTTCGCAGGAGCGACACCAAACTTCGTTGAATACCACACCGTCTTAACGCCCCCCCACATTATCTTGAATATATTACTGGGGACCTCAGTAGCCAGTCCCAAACCGGTCGCCGGTTTTGGCATGCTCCAATAGGCATCAATCCCTCCGGCAATAAACGTATTCGTCTGCATCATCACGTTCCACGTGAGGACCATAGCCGTAGCCTGAACACACGTAATAACAGTATTTTTTACAGCGCCATCAGGTATGAAGAAAGAGGCTGTCACCCAATTGCCTGCCGCTCGCGCTACTAACGAAATAAACCCTCTGGAAAAAAGAGCGGCACCACCACTCGTAAGGGCTCCAAAAAGGCCTCCTTCGGCATAGCCGGCAGCCGCTGAAATGCCAATATAAATCAGAAACTCACCGGAAGGAAGAACTCGCTTACCAATTCTGAAAACTTTTTCCGCTGTACGCTGAGCTTTTGTCAAAATACTCACCTTCGGCTCTGCGGAAGAAATCTCTTCGGTTAACTTCCGTTGCATCTCTTTCAATTGGTCCATAATGCCAATAATATTGGTTGGACGAGCGCCTGGGAACCGCTGCTCTAAAGAGGTAGACATCGATTGCGCAAAGAGCAGCACTCCCTTTTTCTCATCCAACGTCGTGGTCTCCAGAACCTGTATGCCTTTACTGACAGTATGGACTTTCCACTCGCCGAGAATACGCATTTGCATTTGGGAGCAGGTCCCGCCAAGTAATTCTTTCGCTGTCGAAGAGATGGTTTTTATTCCACTGATAAAAGCGGATCCTTCCTCTTGAAGCAACTTCAGAAGCTCTTCGTCACACTCAGCTGCCACCGCAGAAAAGTCGGCTTTCCCAGCTTCGTCTAGTTTTTTTGTGAGCTCTTGAACCTTCTTTTCCCATTGTGCCGAAAGCTGCTCGAGCTGTGGAGCATAGATCCTCGCGGTAACGTCAAGTCCTGAACTGTGGAGGGCTTCCAGATCCTCGTCAAACTGTTGTTTTTGTTCCGGAGAGGTAGTGGCATTTATCATGTCAGCCCCTACCACCCTTTTCTGGGCATAGTTTTCAAACCACCCCTTACACTGAGGATCTTGAAGAGCTGAATAGATCATTCCCAATCGCTTGGCTCGAGAAGGGATGACATTTTTGGGAATAGCCCTCAGCAACCCTGTGATCAACGCCTCCTTATGCTCTTCATCCCCTCCTAGGAAAGCGGTTTTTAAGTCAACGCTTCGCAAACTCTCCAGAATACTCCCCTCATCAGCAGCCTTGTTCAGCACGAGCCCCAAGCAACCATCGGCCTGATCGAGCCTTCCAAACCGCCTCTCAAGCTCGCAAACAAAGGGGATAATTTCCTTCAAAGATTCCTTCCTCTCCCCCAGCGCAACAGAGAACAGTTTCCGGAGCGCTCCCATATTTGAAGCATTGTCATACGAAGCGACAGAGAGCGGTACTGTTTTTTCGCCAACAGTAAGGTACAATTTTTTTCTTCCGAAAAGAAGATGAATGACTCGGTTCCAAAAGGAGGGTTTGACCGTTGTAAAGGCTTGTGAAGCCTCCGCGATAGTACGGAGGTATAGATTCTGCTTATCAGCCACAGCGTCGAAGCTTTTCTTCAACCCTTCAAGATACCCGGTAGCTGCTGCAGGCGCAATCGACGTCATATCCGCTCCAAACTACAGAACTGAAAATTTTTGAGATATCAGGTATCAGCCCCTTTTGTCCAATAAAATTACGATTGGCATGATAACCCTCACTCCTCTACACTCAGTCAAAAAAAGTGAGGAGTTCCTCTATGGATTGTAATACAACCTTTGCAACTGTTGACCATGGCTACCTGCAAATTGCCAGTGGTAATCTCTATCAAGGAGAAATTAATAGCTATAACAATTGGTTCACAAAGTTTTTTGCAAAGCTGTTTGGTAAATCGATCGATGTATTTGTGGGAGATAAGCTCCGCCGACTCAACAAGGTCAGCTACATCCAATTCCTCAACGAACATGGGATCATGGCAACTCCATGGAATCTCAACACGTTGAAGCAATTCAACAATATTCTTTACGTTCGATCAGATACAAAGGGACCGATGCGACAACACATTGGGAGTGCCGCGAAAATAGCCTCACTCACCCGTAAGATGGTCATCAGTATTGGCAGTAACGATGAGGTACGCGCCACAAAATACCTTGGGAAAGGCGCTGACGTCAACCAGCTCTTTTGGATTCGAGGGTATGATGGAAAATACGTATTCGAAGAACACCTCTCAGGAGGGCTCCCCCGAGCCAAAATCGATCCTTTTTCCTCAGACCAGCTCTCCCCCATCCTGTTCGCAGCGCAGCACAGCCTCCATACCCTCGTCAACCACCTCCTCTCTTTTGGAGCGTTGGCCGCGTACATAGGACATAGGTACAACTTCTCACGTGAAATTCTCAGCGTAGCCAACAATACGACACTGAAACCAACTGTGCGCCCCGTGGTCGTTGTTAACAACCATCCCTGTTGCCGCTCAAGAGTCCACGTCCACCACCAGTTTGGCCTTGACTTGAAAACCTCGCAAACTATCACCTACCGTGACACGTTGCAAAAGACCCACGATCTCATGCTCGATGCCACCTACCGTTTCGCACCACCAATTCTCAACGCAGAGCTTCCACGCACGTGTGACTGGAGTTCCACCGATGTTATCGGCAGAACTCCCCTATTCTAGCTCCCAAAGCTGCCAGGGAGGAGAAGAACAAGGGGAAACTCTTTTTCACACACTCGGTGTGCTGAACGACAGTTTTCCCCTTGGCGATCAATCCAGCCACCGTTAATGCCATCGCGACTCGCTGGTCGTCACGCGAGGAGACGACCGCCCCATGGAGCTTGCTTTTTGTGAGGATCAATCCATCAGACTGTTCGACAACATCGGCGCCCATCGAGGAAAGGGCCCGAGCCATCGTGAAGAGGCGATCTGACTCTTTCGACCGACAGCCTGAGGCATTGGAGAGAGTCGTCGTACCCGTCGCATACGTACCAAGAACAGCAAGAAGAGGCAGCGCATCGACAGCCGTATCGATATTCATCTCAATCCCATGGAGCTGCTGAGGCCCCACGATATGGAGACAGTGGCCCGCAACTTCGATTCTGGCTCCCATCGCCTTCACATACTCAAGAACGATCTTGTCCTCCTGCCATTCATCCTGATTCACCCCTTCGATGAGTATGTCAGAGGGGGTCATCAAGGATGCAATGAGTGGGAACACAAGACCGCTCACATCACCTTGCGATTTCGAAGAAGGAAACCTCATGACGCCATGCAGTGACGATGGTTCCACAACAACTGTTGACATATTCCCTCGGAGTAAAAGTATACTGTTCCCTATAACCCAGCGGGCTTTTTGATGAAATGGCTTTCCTTATTCCTTCTCCTCGCCACCACTCTCTGTGCAGCCACTATTAAAGAGAGGCTTCCCCTGCTGCAGACCGATAATCGTATTGTGTACGATTTTCAGCAATCGATTACGCTTATCTCTGTCGAAGAGGCGAATAACGAGAAGATCGTACTCCACGTGGTGACCGGAACAAAAGATCTGCTGGATCGGGAAAATCTCTCCTCATGGCTCACCTGGTACACGCAAGGGTGCCCAGGCGCTTCCTCCACAGAATCCATCACAATTACCCTTCAGCCATGTATCACTATCTCCGCTGAAGATCCACAAAAAGTATCGTGGCTGCTAACGCTGCTCAACCTCCCTCTCGTCCCTGTCTCGACGAGTGATCGTAAAAAAGCGGGCCCACAACCTTCTGTCGATGAACCTGATTTTCGCAAACCGTGGCAGCCGCCTATCGTCGTCAACGGTACTCGAATACCGACACCATCCTCCGCCTTTTCGACCACATGGCCTCCAGACGATACCCAGCTGGCCAACCGAACCCTCATTCTCTACTTTCCTACATCCGACAAAGCGGTTCCCGCTTTTCCCTACTGGATTGAGTCGCCTTCATCCTCATACCACGTCAAAGTGATCGACTCCTCTCGCAAAACTTTGAACAATTGAATCGTCAAATACCCCTGAATGGGCCCCTCTTCAGAGCATTTGTGTAACTCATTAAGCATCAATGACTTAGCCAACATTTTTTGCCACACGTCCTCCATTTTCTCTCTATTCATAAACAATTTCTCTCCATCTATGCACTTTTTACACACACTAGTTCCACAGTTTGAAGCGGTATGGAAGAATAAAAATGCATACATTTGAATACAATATAGTATTTGACACCCAATAGCCTCTCTGGGCTACACTGAGTGTTTCTTTTCTGAACCGATGTGGGAATTCCATGGGAAAACGATACCTCAAGAAGCAACTTGCCACTGGTCTTAAACTGTATGAGAAACAAAAAAATAAGGGAGTTGAGGATCGTTCCTTTGCTGCCGATTTACTCGCCCTCGATAAGAGCCTCCAGGAAAACAGGTACGACGAGGCAAAGCGGCTTGGGGAGCTGATTGCCACGCGAATAAAGAGCCTCAAAAAGCGTTCTTGGTTCTTTCGGCTCGGCGAACTCATTTTTACGCTTGCGGCGGCCCTCCTCATCGCTGGAATCATTCGCCAGACATGGTTTGAGCTGTATGAAATTCCAACCGGTTCGATGAGACCTACCTTCAAAGAACAGGATCGCGTCCTCGTCTCAAAATCGGCTTTCGGGCTCAATATCCCCTTTTACACAGCCCACGCGGCCTTCTTGACCGATCGAGTCAAGAGGGGCACCATCGTAGTAGTTACGGGCGATGGCCTCGATTTACCCGATGTGGATACCTACTATTTTGGCCTTTTCCCCGGGAAAAAAAGGTATGTAAAGCGGTGCGCGGCGCTTCCTGGAGACAGAGTCTACTTCTATGGAGGAGACCTCTTCTGCCTCACGAAAGAGGGCAAACTCATCAATGTCAAATCGGATCCGCTCCTGCAGCGGAGGGAGTACATTCCCTTCATATCGTCCTTTGAAGGACGTGTCGAGGCTGTTCCAACCACCCCCTTTTCACGCCAGCGCGTCTACCTGTTGAAGCAGATGGATAAGGCAATCGGTCGCATTGAAATCAATCCTGATGGCACCATCGCCTCCCGTATACTGCAAGGCGATGCGTGGACTCCAGAATTTTCCGGGTCCAAAGCTCTTCCACAGACCTTCGGAGAATTTTACGGCATCAACAACTTTGCGACCTGCCGATTGCTCCGCAAAGAGCAGCTCCCCCACGAAGCCCATCGCCTTGGATACGACGATCCGGAAGCGCTTTGCTGGCTTGAGCTCCACCACAGTCCGACCCTCCCCCCATCGGGGAAACCAAAACAATCCTCCTTTCCTTTCGTTGTGACCTCAGTAACGTGGATCCCTCTCCACCAAGAGGAGTGCGAACGGCTCATGCATGGCCTGTACACTGCCCGTCTCGTCATCAAGGATGAACGACTCTTCCGCTACCACTATGAAGGAGAGCCGCACCACACCATCCCTCTTCCGACCTCTATACCCGACGGCTGTTACGAGTTTTACAACGGAATCGCGTACCAGATTGGTTGGGGAGGCCATGAGACTCGTCTTGACCCATCCCACCCGATCTACCCAAAAACCATCAAGGAGCTCATCTTCTGGTTTAACGCTGGCATCGATGCGACTCCCGAGGTACTCGTTCCGACGTCTCAGCACATGCCGACCCGGTTTGCCTACTTTAACAATGGGGATCTCTTCGTTATGGGAGAGAAGGTCTTCGATAAAGGATCGCCCCTCCTCACAGCCTTCTCCGATAGAGAGATGGCCCGTCAAGCCAAGGATTACTCCTACTTTGCCTTTCAGGATGCCGGTTCGCCTGAACTTGAGAAATCGCCGGTAGAGTTCATGAGCCATTTTGGTTTTGAGGTACCTGACAACCAGTATCTGCTTCTCGGAGACAACCCGGCTATGAGCGTCGACAGCCGCTTCTTTGGCCCTGTGCCCCAAGAGAATCTGCAGGGGACGCCGATCCTGCTCTTTTGGCCTTTTGGTCCCAGATGGGGATGCCCTACGCAGCCGTACACGCCGCTTTCTCCCTACTCTCTTGCTTTCATTGCCATCACCGTTATCGCTTACACAACATACGTGATTGTGAGCCAGTCTCGGATGCATCGGCGGCTACATCGCTTGAAGGAAGGCTCCCTAAAGAGCTCTTGAGGGCATTTTTTGCAGGATATTGCAGG
>JAJZPP010000019.1 GCA_021811115.1 bacterium
CATGATAGAAGATAAAGCTCTTGCAAAGGAAATGTGGATGTCAGATGGACAGAAAAACCGCAGAAGCATTCGCCTCGATTCCCCAAAAAGCCAATATCATTCTGTACGTCGTCTTGATCGGCTTTTTGGTCATCAGCGCTCGATTGTGGCACGTGACTGTCGTACAACATGATGTGAGGGCGTCAGAAGCGTTTCGGTCACGTCGACACGTCGTTATCGAGTCTGCCATGCGCGGCACGATACGCGACCGGTTCAACATTGTTTTGGCGGCCAATGCTATCGATTATAGGGTTGGTGTTCGCTGGGCTCAGATAGGAGAGATCCCAAAAAAGTACCAGCAAAAGCCTCTTCGCAAAGAGTACGTGCAGGCGTTTGCACGCAAGGTCGGTTTTCTTATTGGACTGCCTCCTCAACGCATAGAAGACGTGATCTACTCCTACGCCGTCTTCTCCCCAACCACGCCAGTCATTCTGAAGAGCGGATTGACAGAAAATGAGTACTACCGATTGAACCTCCTGGCAAAAGATTGGCCTGGGCTGGTTGTGGAGAGGGCTACAAGGAGGGTATATCCTCGCGAGAAGAGCTGCTGCCACGTGGTCGGGTATACGGCGTCGGTGGGAAGAAAGGAGTATGAGAAGGCTCTTTCTGATCTTCGCGCTTTAAAAGTGTATGTGGAGGCGATTGAACGGGGAGAGGATGTGGATGGACCAGAGGGCATCCAGTCCTATGTAGATGCCAAGGCAAAGCTTGTGCTCTTGGAGAGGAAGGTGTACTCACTCAATGATGAAAATGGAAAAATGGGGGTCGAGGCGGCTTTTGAGCCGCAGCTACGAGGGTATTCAGGGAAGAAGATCTTTGTTACAAATGCCCACGGAGATGTGTTGAGAGAGGCTGTTGGCTCTAAAGACCCCATCTCAGGGCAGCGTCTTGTCTTATCCATATCGACAGAACTCCAGGAGTGGTGTGAGCGGCTGCTCGCCGTGAGCGAAGAGGACCGTTTTGTGGCCTTAGAACACGATGCAGACCGGTTAGCCCAAGGCGCCAAAAATCCGCTCCTTCGTGGGGGCGCTATCATTGCCATGGAACCCCATTCTGGAGAGCTTGTGGCCTGTGCTAGCTTTCCACGATTTGATCCAAATGACTTTGTCAAGGCAACGAAAAGCCTTTTTGCAACCAATCAGCATGATGACATCCACCGCTGGATTGAGAACGATACGTATGTTGGTAAGGTGTGGGATGGCGTCTGGCCGGCAGTCAGAGAACACATCAGCGACCATGGCTCCTGGGAAGAACGAGAAGAATATTTGACTCTTGATCTCTTTGCCAAGACGATTGTGCCGACCCACTCTCCTCTCCTGGAACAGTTCTCCTCTCGGATGAGTGTACGGAGTGCCCTCTTGCTCCAAGAGAACATCAGAGGGCTATCTGCAGCGAGGGGAATTTCAAAGCTTGAAGTCATAGAAGAAAACCCTCCCTCTCTCCAAAAGTGGTTCAAGAGCCTGTCCTCAAGGGAGAGAGTTTTGTTGTACGATCTGACACGGGCGGTGATCCGGTGTGAAGAGATTCCAGAAAAGTGTCTTGCGGCAATCTCTTCCCTCTCTTTAGAGGAGTTTAGGCAGATAACGTCGGCAAAGATCTGCCTCTTAGAGCAGGTTCGAGAGCCTCTCCAAAAGGCTTTTCAGGAGGGGCTGTTCCAAGAGTGGCGCCGTCGAAATGAAGCAGCTTTCCTCAAGGAGAAGCGGGCCCTGGAAGCTGCTGAGAAGACGGCTGCCCATCCATTCCTTCAATACCTGGATCGGGAGCAGGCAAGACAGTTTTCCCTCTGGTGGAAAGAGAACAAAGAAAGGATTGTTCTCGAGATGGTTCGCTCAGCGGATCATTTAATTTTAGCAAAAGTTCTGAAAGTGTTACCCGCCGATACAAAACTGGCCTTCCTCAGTGCTTTGAAAGGGTATTCTGAGCTTACAGATCCGCTGGTTGGATCGTACGGTCCTTCTGGGCGTGTTGGGGCTGTCAAGACGACCCAGGACTTAATAAAATTATTTCTTACCATGCAGTCTGCGCCCCTTTCCTCCTTTTGCCACATGCAGCCAAGCGCCCCAGGCTCTCTCTTCAAACTTGTCGTAGCTTTGTCCGCCTTGAGGCAGCAGTTGGAGCAGCTGAAAGGGGACGAGAGCCGCCTCTCTCCATCCCTTTTCTCGCTCACAGATAGCCCTTTCAAAGACAGAGCGAAGCAGTATCTTGGTGTGGATGCCAAAGGGAATGGTATCCCACAGCTGTATAAGGGAGGAAGGCTTCCTCGTAGCGTCACCGCCCACATCGGCTCGATCGATCTTGTTGGAGCTCTCAAACACTCCAGCAACCCATATTTTGCTTTGCTTGCTGGTGAGTTCCTCGATAGCCCCCAAAGGCTACTCTCGGAGGCTTCTGCCTTGGGATATGGACAGAAGACCGGCATCGCTCTCCCCTTTGAAGCGGCTGGCAGGCTTCCCCAAGATCTTGCCACCAACCGGACCGGCTTGTACACCACAGCGATTGGGCAGCATACGCTCCTGGCCACCCCCATTCAGTCGACGGTGATGCTCTCAGCCTTGGCCACAGGGCAGGTTGTGGTACCAAAAATTGTGAACCTCACGATTGGTCCTTCGTGTGCCCCCCATGCGCTCTTGGGCTCTGCTGTGGGTCCTTACGATGGAATGATGCGAAGGGTCGGGATGGTTTCTCCTGTCTGGCTTGGAGTCAGTTCAGAGGTCAGCCGACACCACATCCACATTATGAAGCCGCGCATCAGGCACACACTCCCCCTGCCAAAGAAGGTCCAAGCGATTCTGTTTGAGGGGATGAAGGAGGCATTTGAGCATGCCATTCACAACACGCAGTCGATTCGTCACAGGAAGGAGATGCTCTCGTCACTCCGCGCCATGCAACACTCCATGATCGGTAAATCGAGTACGGCGGAGTCGTATGAACGGCTTGGCATCAATATCGGACAGAGGCCCTTCCTCTACAACCACACCTGGTATGGAAGTATTTTCTTTGAGAATGATAGACCCAACCTTGTGGTGCTCATTTTTTTGCGATACGGAACCTTTGGCAAAGAGGCAGCCCCCATTGCGGCGTCGGTTGCGGCCAAATGGAAAGAGATTTGCCATCGTCATGCCCTACAAACATTGTAGACTACAGAGGCTTCTGCTTGATTGATATAGGGGAGATAGCGTATTCTTTTTTCGAGATGGAATCTTTTCTTCTTTTCCCGACTGCTAAAGATTGAGTCCTGGAACAAAACGAGGAAGGTTTCACGTATCTTTGTGTTGAAGAGGTCACAATGACAACAATGGTCATTCCTGAGCGCATTGTCACAGTATTGCGCGAGTATGTATCTGGTACCAAGCGGCCCGAGCTTATTGCTACCTATTTGCGCTTTGTAGAAGAGCTTTTAGAGTTGCATCCTGTGCTCTACGCCAAAGATAAGATGGTGTTTAAGAGTGTCGATGATGCGATCGCCGTCCTGGAGGCCAAGGGGGAGTTGTGGCGTGAGACGGAGATAAAAATTGGCTACACCAAATCGGCTGTCGATGAGCAGACGACCAAAATTTATATCTGTCCATTTACTGGCAAAGTGTTTGGCAACAATACCCACCCCAATCCACAGGATGCGATTTACGACTGGGTTTCAAAGTGCCCTGAGAATACGGAACGGGTCGGGGGCTTAAAATCCAAGCGGTTTTTTATCTCTGAAGATCCCCATGTCATTCAATCCTACCGCGAGAAGTGTGTCTCCAAAGAACCGATCACAAAGATCGTCTTTTCCTCAGCTGTCAGCGGCAAGCTGTTCCATTCAAAAGAGGCTGTGATCGATGATTTCCGTGACCACTACCTGAAGCGTATTTCTCTTGCTGAAGTGCAAGGGCAGAGTCGGTTTCAGATTGAAGAGTCTTTTATGCACCTCATTGAGGAGCAGTTGCAGGAAGATAAGATCGCGGCGTTTGTCGAGGGGCTCTCGCAATTTGAAGATTTTGGGCCGTATATTGAACGGTGGCTTGGCGAGATGGAGCAGGAGGGGTAACTTCTGCGAAGTTTTTTCGTACCTTCTGCCGAACAGATGATAGAGTTTGGTATTCGGCTAGCCCGTGATATGAAAACAGATACGGTTATAGCGCTGATAGGCGATCTTGGGGCTGGGAAGACCACCCTTGCCAAGGGGCTTATCTGTGGTCTGACAGGCACGGGTGTCGATGATGTATCGAGCCCAACGTTCCAATATGTCAGTCTCTACGAAGGACAGGGGCGAAGTGTGGCCCACTTTGATCTGTGGCGCCTTGCCGGAGTCGATGAGTTTGTCTCCCTTGGATTTGAAGATCTTTTGACAACCACCACGTCCCTCATTGAGTGGCCCGATAGAATTTCGATACTTTTGCCTCCAGAAACCCTCTTCATTACGTCGCGCGTTGTTGAAGGAGGTCGTGAGGTTATTATAGGTGATCATCATGGTGCAGCTTAATCAGGCCCAATTTGTCTGTCTCGATGTGGAATCCACGGGGCTTGATACGCAAAAAGACCGTGTCATTGAGTTGGCAGCCGTTGTGTTTACGATGGAGGCTGTGCTTGACGAATTTGAGTCGCTGATCAATCCAGAGTGCGAGATTCCGGCTGCGTCGCAGGCGATCCACAACATCTCGGCAGATATGGTGAAGGACAAACCAAAAATTGCAGAACTGTTGTCCCAATTCCTCGCTTTCGTGGGGGACCGGATTCTTGTTGGCCATGGGATTCAATTCGATATCGATATCATCTCTCAGGAGGCGCAACGGTTCCACATACCGTGTGTCTTACAGAAGAATAGATCTATCGACACGCTTCGCCTCGCTCGTCTGTATGGTGAAAGCCCCTCCAATTCGCTCGATATGCTGCGTCGCCATTTTAACATTCAGGCAGAAGGGGCTCACCGAGCCATGGGGGACGTTTTCGTGAACATTCAGGTCTTTCGCCATCTTGTGAAGCAGTTTAAGACTGTCGAACAGATTCAGGCAGCGCTCGCAAAACCCATCCTGATGAAGACGATGCCTCTGGGGAAGCATAAGGGGCGTCCATTGAAAGAAATTCCGGTCGACTACTTAGCCTGGGCGGCCCGTCAGGAATTTGATCAAGACCTGCTCTTCTCGCTCCGTACCGAGCTTCAGAGAAGACGGAAGGGCTCATCCTTCAGTCAGGCCTCTAATCCGTTTCAGCATCTTTAACTGTTCCGCAGCAGCAATCCACTTGTTGTGCACAAGACACCCACTGTTTAAAATCAAAAATTCTAAAGCTACAGCAGGGGAGTTTATAAGAATTTCTAATCGCTTCAAAATATCCTTTCCTGAAGTTCTGCCTCTTTCTAGGGCGTTTAAGGATGGTTGAGAGAATTCAAATACTTTTCCAAATTCCCGTGTAGTCAAGCCCAATGATTCTCTAAATTTAATTAAATCTTCGGGCCTCACGTTTCTTTCAAACAAAGGACTAAAGATAAACGAGGAAGGCCCTTTCTTCCCTATTGTGGATAATAAGATAAGGGGATCTGCCTCCTTAGGATCAATTCCCATTAATTGACAGTATTCTGGATAAGCAGGGTTTTGTTGTGAGGGAATTCGGTCTTCAAGAGAAGGAAAAAGTAGATCTGACACGAATTGTTTTTGCGTCAATGGAAACTCGGGCCCGAGTGGTATAATGTTTTTCATCGTAAAATAACGATCATCGTAGGTGAACACCATTTTCCCATTCGTTCTTTTCAAAACGCCTACATGCAATCGGGTTTTACGTTTTTCTAAAAAAACATCAACGCCAACTATTTTTAAATTCCACATAATTCCTCGCTTCGCTTGCCAATCAGGCGTAATAGAGCTTTTCGTCGTTTTTCACCTATAAAGCCGCCTTCAAGAATCTTTGTCAATTCTTCTAAAGAAATTTGATTACACAAAAATTCTGTGGCGGGTAGCTCGAGATGGTCTTTTTGAAAAACCTTCAAAATATAGTTATTCTTCCCGAGACTCGAGGAATATTTACGAAATGCCCCATGAAAAAAACTTGTATTTTTTCCGTGATCTTCCAGAGGAACCGATGGTTGAGACCGCGGAATTATATCTGAAAACCGGCATAGTTCAGGCAAGGCGAACCATTCAATAAAACAACATTTATGTAATCCATACCAGTCTTCCTCATCGAGGACGGTTTTTCTACATCTACAGCAAATGCTCATCATGCCTCCTAAATTTTGCTCTATTTCATCACATGACATAAATTTGTGTCAATGTCAATATGACATAAAAATGTGTCAATATTAAGCTGACATAAATTTGTGTCATCAAATCAAACGAAACGACCTTTTTTTGTCGCCAGGTATCCAATCCGTTTCAGCATCTTTGAAAAATGCTACCGCAAATTGCATTTTCCAATGTAAAATGCAAATTGAGGTGACATTTTATGCGTTATATCCATCGAAAAATTGCTCCTCCCGATGGGAGCTACTTCCTCTTAGGTCCTCGAGGAACAGGCAAATCGACATGGCTTCTCCACCATTATCCGAAGGCTGTTCGCATCGATTTTCTCCTCGGCGACCAAGAACGCCGCTTCAGTGGCTATCCAGAACGTGTAAGAGACATTGTAGCCGGCATGGAACCTGGTTCTACTCTCATATTGGATGAGATCCAGCGAGTTCCTCGTTTGCTGCCCGAAATTCATGCGCTCATAGAACAGAGGAAGGATATTCAATATATTATGACAGGAAGTAGCTCCAGAAAATTCCGGAGGTCTGTGAGCGATCTTTTGGGCGGAAGGGCGCTCCTTCGTCAGATGGGCCCCTTTTTAGCTAGCGAGTTAGGGAATGAATTTTCCCTAGAAAAAGCGCTCCGCATAGGGCTCATTCCTCTGATTTGGACCTCCACAAATCCCGATGAGCGGTTGCGTCATTACCTCCACCTCTATGTAAAAGAAGAGGTGCAGGCAGAAGGGCTTGTTCGCCAGGTTGGTGATTTCTCGCGCTTCATGGAAATCGCCAGTTTTTCCTATGGCTCCGTGTGGACGTCTACCGATATTGGTCGTGAATCGGGTGTCAAACGGGCTACGGTCGATAATTACCTCCAGATATTGGAAGATCTCTTTCTCGCCTTTTCACTCCCTGTTTTTGCCAGAAGAGCCAAACGGAGACTCATCGCTCATTCCAAGTTTTACTTCTTCGACGTAGGCGTCTACCGAGCTTTGCGCCCGAAGGGGATTTTAGATAGCTCCAATGAGATGGACGGCGTCGCTCTCGAAGGTCTTGTGGCCCAACACCTTCACGTGTGGACTCAATCACAAAAAGAGCCCCATTCCCTCTCGTTCTGGCGAACGCAGACCCAGCTTGAAGTCGATTTTGTCGTGTATGGGCCGAAAGGTTTTTGGGCAATCGAGGTGAAACACTCTCCCAATCTTGGTCCAGATGATGTCAGAGGATTAAAGGCGTTCAAGGAAGAGTATCCAGAGGCTACGTGTTTCGTCGTGGCTCCTGTGGCTCAAAAGGAATTGTTTCGAGGGGTTCCGGTGATTCCTGTAACGGACTTCTTGTTGAGCCTTGCTCCAGAAAATCCGCTGTACAAATGACATTGAAAAAATCTGGGTTTCTCAG
>JAJZPP010000020.1 GCA_021811115.1 bacterium
AATAACGCTCACAAGGCCATTATGAGGCCTGTTTTTGATCTTTGGGTGCCGATCATAACCTCGCTGGAACACCATCCTCGACCATGATGTCAATTATGACCATGAAAATCGGTGAAGATGAGTTCAGCACCAACCAAACGAAGACATGCGCATAAGAATGTTATAGCAATTATTTGAACCACAGAGGACACAGAGATCACAGAGAAGGGAGGGAATTAGCACTAGGCTTGCTGGCTATCTAAGGCCCCTAAGGGACCAATTATCGAGGAGATACCGCTTCCCTTGTTGCACAACCAGCGGACGGTCCAGTGAAAAAGGTTTTTTTCGTTCGGCACTCTCTATACAGCGAAGGGTGGCCCGCTGTGCTGGTGAAGAGAGTGTAACTGTATCATCGCAGGCGGCCCGAAGGAGGAGGCGGCGTATCGTTCCTTTTCTCCACTCGAGTGACAATAGGTGCCCTGAGGCGAGTGGGAAGGAGTATATCCTGCCTGAAACAGCCTCAACAGGTACGCACGGAAGCAACTGAACAGTCTCTTCCTCTCGCACAAACATGGAGGAAATGAGCGTAGAAACGGCTGAATGCACCTGGGATAACGAGAGCGCATCGGGATACGCTTTCCTGCTAAACCCAAGGAAGAGGTCATCCTCCCTTTTCGGAACAAAAATACCCTGTATTCCTACTGCAAAAAGGTTGAGGAGTAATGGGCCGACTGTGCGAATCTCGTTTCGTTGAACAGCACCTGCAAGCTGCCCCAGGAGTGTCTCATCTTCACCTATCGGAACCTTTTCCCGTCCCAACAGGTGCCACAAGGGCATCATTTCGGTGAGCGTTGGGCGGTGTGAGATTCGTTCCCAACAAGCCGCTTTATGGCAGCCGAGCATGAGGCGTGGGAGAGGAAAACGGGGAGCAACGCAGGGGAGAGGATACATTCTCTTTTCTAATGAAAGCCCTTTCACGGGAGAAAACAAGACCCCGTCGCTATGTGCCTCGATACGATACCTAAAAAAACCGGCTCTCGAGTGGCCTTCAACCGTGATCCGCTGGTGAATGGCATCGACATAGGCAGTAAAGGACGGATTCTCTCCCAACTCGACAAACAGCTTCTCTGCTAGGCACTTAGAACCTTGGAAGAGCTGAAAGGCTGTTGGAAAGACTTTCAAGAAGCAATCGGATCCTGGAAGCCAACAACAAGTTCCTGGCGTTGTGGTAAAGACGGGTTGGTATGGTGGCGGAATAAACTGCCGAAGACTCATGGTAGAAGCTCTCCAAAAAGACCGCACGAGCTGTTTTTGGTAACGCGAACAGTCATCAGACAATTGGGCTGGGCAGAACCGCTCGGGAGGAAGACGGTCAGTCCGCTCCTGGTCAGCCCTTCGGGTTGATCGGCTCCCTTTTCTGTGAGTACCTCGACGGTTCTTCCAACGTACTCATCTCGTATTGACGATGCCATTTTTTCAGCCAGTTCGGAGAGTTTTCGTTTTCGCTCTTTCATCAATTCGACGGGAACTTTTTCTGGGATAAAAGAGGCCCGTGTTTTGGGTCGTTCACTGTATGGGAAGATGTGCACCTTGGTAAATCGTACCTCTTCCAGGAGTGAAAGCGACTCTTCAAAATCCTGATCGCTCTCGCCCGGAAAGCCAACGATCATGTCGGTAGAAAAAGCAAAGTTGGGTATCCTCTCACGCAGGCGGCGCACAATATCGAGAAACTGCTCTCGGGAGTACTGCCGGCGCATCTTCTGTAACACCTGTGTGGAGCCTGATTGCGCGACCAAGTGGAGCGCCGGGCAGAGAGTGGCACTTCGCGTGATGATTTCAATGAGCCTCTCATCAATGTCGTTGGGATTGATTGAGGAGAGTCTCAGGCGGCGTAATCCGGGAACTGTATCTACGGCGGCGATGAGATCGGACAGACTGCCCTCAAAATCACCAATATTCACGCCAGTCAGAACAATCTCTTGATGGCCGGAGGCAACGACCGCTTTTGCCTCTTCAGTAATCTCTTGGATAGACCGAGACCGAGATCTCCCTCGTAGGAGAGGCACGGTACAGTAGGAGCAAAAACCGTTACATCCATCTTGGACCTTGATGAAGGCGCGTGTGTGGCCATCAAACCGCGTAATAGAGAAGCTTCCTGCCTCCTCATCAGGGAAGAGGGTCGAGACAATCTCTTCGCAGCTTTTTCCCGCGAGGACGTCAGTGACGCCCTCGATGGATCGAAGGGTATATGGATCTCGTGAGGCCAGGCAGCCAGTAACGACAACACGGGCCCCTGGGTGATGCGACGCTAGCGATCGGATGGCGTGACGGGAGGAGCTCTCAGCCGCCTCGGTCACAGCGCATGTGTGGATGAGGCACAGCTCTGCCGACTCCCCCACAGCCGCTTCGACAAATCCGAGCGCTTCCAGCTGGGTTTTAATGGCTTGCAGTTCGTACTGATTGGTCCTACAGCCTAGCACAGTGCAGGTGTACCGTTTTGGTAAGTTCAACAAATACCTCAACTCTTGCGAAAACTGGCATTTAGAGTACAGGGAGAAAAAGTTTTTTTCAAGAATGGAATAGAGCCTGATCGAAGTGCCCTGATAAGATGAAATTCTTAAGTCGCACTAAAAAGTACGAGCCTGCCTCTCGTACCGGCACCGAGGCAGAATCGGCCATATTGTGCGTAACAGCCGCCTCAAGTCCTGTCCTCAATGTATCGAGGATGCTCCCACCCGTTTTTATCTGTGGTTGGGGCAGACATTTTGAGAGGAGAGCGGTAAAAAACGATTCATCATCCAGAATCGTGTAGAGCGCATCCGATTCAAACGGTTGAAAGGCTCCTTCCATTGCAGAGGAAAGAAACGAGAGGAAAAGATCCTCCAAAGATGTGGCGTACAGCTGAAAAGCAATGACTGAGAGCGCTTTTATTGCCAAGGGCCTTTTCGAGACCGCCTGGATCCAAGGAGCCGACGGCTCTAAGAATGTGTGAAAAAAGGGCCCCAACGCTTGCTCAAATGGCAGGAGGAGCGTCTCATCAAATTGGAGCGATGGCATGGCCAAACCCTCGGGCGATCTTGCCCACTCCCGAACCTTCAGGAGCCATCGAGAAAAGAGCGTGTTCTTAGTCTCTCGTGAAAATACTGTCGTGGAAATCCACTCGGCCGCCTGAGGACGGTTGCTTTCAATCAATGAGAAAAGAGCGGGAGCCATCATGGCGGCCCCTGCAGGCATGTATATGGAATCTGCACCGTGTGGAAGAAGGATTGTCTGCAACGACGCGAGGGCGTTGAGGAGAGATGGCCGGAGATCCACTTCTACACCGCCGTGTGGCTGGTGACGTCGTCTGCGACGCGCCTTCTTATCGTGGAGAGCCGGTTCGAACCGCGCCACCTCCTGCCCCCACTCTTGTGCAGCTGAGCTGAGAGTCACAAAGAGCTGTACGATGAACGAGAGCTTCTCCTCCAACGAGCGGCGATCCAGTTGTCGCACCTGGCCGAGGAGTCGTGCCAAGAGAAGCGTGAGATTCTTATGAACCATCTCCCCCACCGCCGACTCTCCTACCATCGCTCGAGCGAGCGCAAGCTGTGGCTGAAGCTGCTGCGTCACTGTCTTCTCCAGCATGTTGAGAATCGGTTGCGCAGCCGGTTTGGATAGGAGAACCGCTTGTGCCGCCTCATATTCGGTATCGATGGAGCTCATGCGGGCTCTCGGACACAGGCGTAATTGGAAAGCTGTTCCGCATACGGCAGCGGCAGCTCAGCGTCGATGACGATATCATTCTCCTCATACTCTTGCGAGAGGATGTTCCCCTCTGAGATGAGATGGGCGACAACGCCATACTCACTTTGAGGGATTCGTAAGAGGACTCGGCGCCTTCGATCCTTAATCGCCTCGCACATGGCCGCAAAAAGTTCCTCAAACCCTTCGCCTGTCAGCGCGGAGACTTGTACCGATTTTGGATAGGACATGCGGAGTTTTTGAATTGTGGCCCGTTGGGCTGATGCGCTTTCGGGTTGGCTTAAGTCGATCTTGTTGATGACCGTGATAATAGGCGCATCCTTGGCGTTCAGTTCCGAGAGAACCTCCATGGTTGTTTGGGCCTGTTCGAGGGCGAGCGGATGGCTTGAATCGATGAGGTGAAGGAGGATGTCGGCATCGACCGCCTCTTCAAGCGTGCTCTTGAACGCAGCCACAAGCAGGTGTGGGAGCTTCCGAATGAACCCAACTGTATCTGTCATCAGAATGTGTTGGTGGTTTGGGAGCAGAAATTTACGTGTGGTCGTATCCAGAGTGGCAAACAGCTTATCCTCAACGAGCACACCCGCTTTGGTCAAATGGTTCATCAGGGTCGATTTGCCCGCGTTAGTATACCCGATGATGGCAAACACAGGAATCCCCTCTCGTTCCCGTCGGTGGCGCTGTGTGCGCCTATTTTGGGCCACGACGACAAGCTCCCTTTCTAGCCGTTCTAGCCGCCGCTTCAAGGCTCTGCGATCCATCTCGATCTGCTTTTCACCCTTGCCGCGTAAGTATCCACCACCGCCTACTCCCCCACCACTCCCCGCTTGACGCGAGAGGTGGAGCCACATTCTCTTCAGGCGTGGGGCGATGTACTTGACTTGCGCCACCTCGATCTGCAGCTTAGCCTCGCGCGTCTTGGCCCGGTCGGCAAAGACACCTAAAATGACCTCTGTCCTATCCATGACAGGCATTTTGAGTAGTCGCTCGAGGTTGCGTTGCTGCACCGGAGAAATCTCATCATCAAAGATCACAAGATTGGCGCCGGATGCCTGGGCACGCTCTTGAAGCTGCTCCACCTTTCCTGCGCTCAAGAACGTGGCCGCCGAAAACTCCCTGATAATGGTGCACCAGCGCTCAATAACCGTGATTTTATGGGTTTGAGCGAGCAGGTCAAGTTCGGCGAGATGGTCCTCTGCTACCGCCTTCTCAGCAGGATCCCGAAAGACCCCAACGAGGAGCGCCTTGGCACTCTTAATCCGCTCGACATCATACCATGCATTAAAATGCACCTCTTCTGCTGTATCTTGCTTCATCATATCCTCAGTATTCAAAACCGATTTCACATCCATCGTAGGCTAAAAATACATCCTCAGGCAGCTTCTCGCTCACCTGGGCGTAGTCAATATCGTGAGACAGATGGGTGAGGTAGAGCCACCTTGCCCCCACCCTCTTTCGAAACTCGAGCGCCTCTTCGATCGTCAATTGGACCCGCGAGTGACCAAATTGGGCGCCACTGAGCACCAGCGTCTGCACCCCCGCGAGCCGATCGAAAATCGTCTCATCATACTCCTTCACATCGGTGATGTAGGCAAACTCCCCAATTCTCAATCCCGTGACAGCCATCTTGCCTTGGAAGTAGCTCACATACGCCATATCGATGCCAGAAAAAGAGAACTGCCCACTGGAGTTGTTCAGCACGTGAAAGTCAAATTGTGCAGAAAAATTGCCCTCGGGAGTGCGCGGGATGAAGTGGTAGTAAAACATCTTCTTTACACTCGCAAAGCTCGCTTTTGAGAGGAAGCATGGTAAGGGGGCGTTCCGTTGGAAATTATACACGCGGAGCTCTTCGAGCCCGCCGATGTGGTCGTAGTGGGTGTGTGAGATAAAAACCCCATCGGGTGGCCGAAATCGATAGAGCAGCGCTTGCTGCCGAAAATCGGGTGACACATCCAGGAGAAGCGAGATTGTGCCGAGGGAGACGTAGAGGCTCGATCGCAGCCGTTTATTCCTCGGATCTGGCGATCGACAGACAGCACACTGACAGTCGATGACAGGGACTCCTGTGGAAGCGCCGGTACCTAAGAAAAGAATGGTTCCGCGCATCAGTTCTGTCTCTTTTGGGCTAATCGCCAGAGGATGTATCGATCTGACTCAACAACCATGTGGACGAAGAAGAGGAAACAGGGCGCTGCGAAGGCGGCAAAGACGATTGTTCGAACGATGAGAGCTGCCAACTCAAGCGAGAAGGTGTGACTTTGGCCTCCAAAGAGCCATGTGGAGAAGACGAGCAGTCCCAACGGCAGAAGACCAAAGAGGGTCAATCTCAGGCGAATGAGAAGCCCCCAGTGCCATGCATCCAAGAGATTGGAGACCACCTCATCATGGCCGGTCCCGCTCCTAGCGGCAATCACGCCTACTGTAGGCAAAACTGCCACTTGAGTAAGTAAAGAGAGGAACATGAGGCCAAGCAAGAACGTGGGAGCCCACGAGGTGACGAGGTAGATGAGAGAGCCAAGAATGGGCAGGCTCTCAAGACGGATCCACAGCGATGAAACTAAGGCGAGTAGCAGTTGCAGGAGGAGTGCCCCTCCGCACAGCAAAAGAAAGGAGCCGAGGTGGGGGCAGGCCTTTGACACGAGTGTAGACCAGGAGAGGCGCTCCCCCTCGCGCATGGAGGAAAAGAGGCAGGCAAGGAAGTAAAAGCAGAGAGAGGCTGGAAAGAGAGCGACGCAGGTGGAAAAGAGGAGGTGGCCGCACAGAGCAAAAGTCCCGAGACCCAGTAACGAGGCGATTACCATCCCTAGAGCCGAAACTCCAAGAGTGAGTGGAGTGGTCAAAAACCGAGGAAATCTGCCCACAATATGTTCGACAACTCGTTCGTCCATGAATCCTCAGAAGAGAGGGGTTATTCTGGCGTAGCGTATCAGATAGGCACGAACTCGTCAAATCCAGTTTCACGCTGGAGCAGTTGCCTTTCATTCTTGTGCTTTTATTTCTGGCCTTTGGCCTTTTGGCGGTCACGCCAAAAGGGTGCTAATCCGTTATTGATCGTGAAATAAAAAACGGTAGGTGGCATTGTGATTTCTTTTTTTCGAGAAGAAAATGTCAACATTGCCAACACTACCGCCAGCAATTTTATCAGTTCTACAGCCATTTGCAACTGTATTTTTTCAAAAAAGAGTTTTTAGGAACGCCATGGCATTGTTCATGGGGTGTATCCTCTGTACCGGTAGCGTAACAATTTGTGCCGCGCTCCGTGCCGTTGGCCTTGTTTCAGACCGGTCGTACGGCCGTTTTCATCGCTTGCTCAATCGCAGCCGTTGGAACATGCTTCGAGCCTCCAATATGCTTCTCCGCATGATTGTGGATGCCTTTCCATCAACGATTTTGACTTTCTCAGTGGACGATACGATTGAGCGACGAAGAGGAAAGAAAATCAGGGCCAAGGGGATATTCAAAGACCCAGTTGGCACTGGGTCCGGCAAACCCACAACTTGCAGTGGCTTGCGCTGGACACCTGTCATGATACTCATACGGATACCCTTCATGAAGAGAACCGTAGCGTTGCCGTTTCTGACGATCCTGAACCCCTCAGAGCGCACTTCGAAAAAGATTGGCCGTTGGCACAAAAGCCCCCAACGTAGCGCTGAGCAAGTGTGCCATCTACTACGCCGCTGGTTTCCAAAACACATCATAGTGTTCGTGGCTGACGCTGGCTATGCGACTACGGGCCTCTTTCGTGCCTGTCGCAAGTTAAAAATCAACCTGGTGACACGGGCAAAATCAAATTTTCGCTTCTTCACATCCAAGGGGCTAATCCGTGAACATCAATTATTCCAAGTATGGACGAGACACCCCATC
>JAJZPP010000021.1 GCA_021811115.1 bacterium
TCCGATCTGAAGCCGCCCCAGCAAACTCACTCAGAACCAGGACGCCCCGCTCATCCACATTGGCCGCAATATACTCCTTAGACACAAGGTTCATTCCGTCACGAACAGAGGTCACCAAGGCGACCTCAGACATTCGATAAAAAGCCAATAGCTCTTTCTTCGAAAGGGAGCGATAGATGTAATGAATCGGAACCCAGCCCGGCTGCGTAAACTGCCCATTTATCTCACCGATCAACTGATCGATCTGCTTCTTGAGCGCTTGATACTTCGGCACCTCAGTCCTACTCGGAATTATCACCTGGACAAAGGTCACGGTCCGATGCAGCTCCGGATGGTTTATGAGCAGATCACGAATCGCCTCCAACCGGTACGGAATTCCCTTTGTTGAGTCCAACCGATCCAATGAAAAGATGATTTTCTGCCCTGCAAGCTTCTCGTGAGATACCCACGCCTCATCGGCAACCTCCTTCCCGCACGCAGAGGCAGAAAATTCATTGTAATCGATACTTATCGGAAAGCTCCCAATGCGCACCTCCCTAGACTCGTATTTACAAATGTGAAGCCCTTCTGTGCTTTTGAATTGGATATCAGGGAGCAATTTTCGAACGCACTGCGTAAAGTTACGCTGATCATGCATCGTCTGAAAACCGATTAAATCGTACTCCAGCAGCGCTCTGAGTACCTCAAATCGCCATGGGAGCTTTAAGAAGATATCAGGAGCCGGGAACGGTATGTGGAGAAAAAAAGCGCTTTTCGTCTGGACACTATTCCGTCTGAGTTCCCTTCCTAAGAGCAACAGATGGTAGTCATGGATCCACAAGAAATCATTCGGCCTGCATTCCGTCTTGGCGACTTGAGCAAATTTCTTTGTCACCCCCTGCACTCCCTCCCAATAGGAAGGATCAAAGACACAGTCTGACGACAACTCATGGAAGAGAGGCCAAATAATCTCGTTAGCAAATCCATCATAGTAGAGGCGCACCTCCTCCGAAGAGAGCGGCACTGGCCGCAATGAGAAGCCTGCTGCCGCTTGAGCCGTTGCAAAAAGATCAGCAATCTCTTTCTCATCCACGTCAACAATGCCAGGCCACCCAATCCAGACGCCACCTCGATTGCGCAATACAGGAGCAAGCGCGCTCACAAGGCCTCCTGAGCCAGGCATAAGCTCAAGCCCTCCTTTGCCCCGTTTTGCAAGGAGTGGAAGCCTGTTAGAGATAATGACAAACCTCTTTTCATCATAATTATTTTTCATATGGATTTTTCCCCGCTAAACAGTCATCAAAAAATGAGAGCAGTTCATGTGGAGACGTCAGCTGGATGTCAGCAAGCGTGGTTCGAGGCTCTTTTCTATACCCAAATAAGATGCGATCATCGGCTAAGTCAAAAACCGATTCTTCAACCTGTTTGGGTATAACAAGGACCTTCAACCCTCTCTCTCCCAAGGCTTCAAAGGCGTTCTCATCAGTCAGATCATCTCCTAAGTAGGCTACAGCCGTTTTTTCCACAACCTCTTTCAAAATGGCCCTCACCGCATCGCCCTTGTTCCTGTCCTTCACCGTCAACTCTACTCCGCCATCAAATGGGTATATACCCAAACAAGGTGAAGAAATAGCCTCCCAAGCCTTCTGGAGTGGTGTCAAGATTTGTTCCTTTGCCCTCTCATCCATTCCACGAAAGTGAAAGGCAACGCCAAAAGGCTTGCGTTCACATCGAGGAGCCCCTGACAGCTTCTGACACACTCTTTCAGCCTCTTCTAATCCTCTCATCGTTGGTCCATCGATGGTCGCCTTCCAATACGATCCATCCGGAAGTAATCGCTCCAACCCGTGGGACCCCCACAGCTCAGGTAAGGGCGAGACATCACGAAGCAACTGTTTCAGATCCTGAAGCTGCCTCCCGCTGATAATAACGACCCGGAAGCGTCCATCATGGCCGAGTTGAGAGAGCCGCTGACATACTCCTGGATACGGATGGGCAGCCGATCGATCCTCCCGAAATGGCGCAAGGGTACCATCGTAATCGAGCATGAGGAGACCCTTTTTCACTCTGTGCAGCTGCTCAAAAAAGAGATCATATTTTTCCGAGTTCAATTCTTCCTCCTGGGTGGAGAAGGGAAAGAATCAGAGTGAAGTAATCTCTGAGATGGCGTGTGAGGAGGAAATTGTCCTGGACAAACCGGTGACCCCGCTCACCCAGTTCCTTGCCCACAGCTGGGTTTTGGAGGAGGTACCGAATTCTCAGGGCGGCTCCTTCAGAAGAGTTCACCAAAAAGCCTGTCTGGTAATCATTCACCTGTAATCGAATCCCCCCCACATTGCCTCCAATGACAGGTTTGTTCTTCCAGAGTGCTTCCGTAACCGTCAGACCAAACCCTTCTCGAACCGATTTCTGGAGGACAATGGTGGCTGCCCTCTGGAGCGCATTGATCGTCCTATGAGAATCTCCGGGAAGAAAGAGCACATGAATATCTGGATCGTTCCTGGCAGCATCGAGCACCTCCTGGAGCACCCGTTCAGCCTCAGGATCATCGTGGGCGCCTCCACCGGCTAACACAAGCTGCAAATCATGCTTAAACCGTTTTGCCAGCCTATATGCTTGAATAACCCCAAGTGGATCCTTGAACCGATCAAACCGTGAAACTTGAAGCAGCATGGGACGGCTTGGGTCGATACAAAACCGGGGATAAATTGCCGCGATCTCCTCAGCTGAAAGATCACAGTTTTTATCGCTCAACGGATCGATACTCGGGGCAATGAGGTACATTGGTATGGGTAGTGGCTCTGCGTACTCATGGAGCGAGAAGATGGCCGCATCGTAGCGCGAGACAAAGTTGCGTACATAGTTCCAAATGTATCGTTTTGGGCTTGTGAGGGCAATGTGACACCGCCAGATCCATTTATTTTTTCGCTCAGGAAACGAGGCTATTAAGGCGGCTGGCTGCGGGTCGTGAACAAAGACCACATCAGCATGCTCTATTTTTGATCGAAGCGCCTGCGCATTTTCAGCATTGACCCCCTCATACACCTCAAAAACTGATGAGGATACAGAGATCTCTTTTCGCCCCTGGAGGGCGTTGTGAAACCCCTTCGTTATTCGAAAAAATTCTTGACTTCCCGCTATGGTCTCCCATGCCGTCTCGATACCAAGCTCTTGGGTCAGCTGCACCATTTTGGAAAGAATTTCTGCCACTCCACCGCCAAACCGAGTCGAGTTAAGGTGGAGAATTTTGATCCCCTTCAAGATGGCCGCCAGTTGTGACAGCTCATCGACTATGTCGTGGCCGACGATCGCCTCATACGCTTTGAGAACCTCTGTCATGGCGTTGTCCCCTTAGACCCAAAATACGCTTGCACGGTACCTATGAGCTCTTCCTTGATGGCAGGCAGTGAGAGGAAATACGGGTCGATAGCCCCAATTCTTTCAATGAGGGGCTTATACACCTCTCCAAACGTCCCGAGGAAGGCACTAAAATCATCATGCCTCTTTTCCGTCCGAGTCCGAGCATCGATGAAGTGAAAAAAAAGGCTGCGTGGAGAGAGTTTGGGCAGAATCTGAACCATCTCAGATGGGTCTGTGAAGTGGTAGGGGGTATCGAAGATGATGAGCGATGAGCGGATGAAATGGAATAACTCTTCCTTTTTGGCTAACGGAACCATGGCATACTCGTCCAGCCGTTCATCGACCAATTCGATGAGATCGGTCCGCAACGCCTCCAGACAGGAATACTCCGTGGGATCGAGGATGCTCAACCGTTCGGCAAGAAAATCATCGTGGAGGGAGTGGTGAACCCACATGGCAAAATCATTGTGGAATTCAGGATGGGTGAAGCGGGGGAAAAGCCGCTCCCCCCAGAAGTGGAAGTAGATACTATCGACTGGGATGGTGACCAATCTGTCCCGAAGGCCTAAGAGGGATCCCACGTGCTCCCCAGTAGCCATGGCGGCCATGGCACAGCTCTTAACAAGGAATTGCTGGTCTCCCATGGCTACCTCAATTTACGACACTTTGAGGACGATTTTTCCCAGGACATTCCCAGCCTTTAATTTTTCTTGAGCTTTGCCTGCCTCGTCCAGCCGCATCTCCTCAATGTGGGGCGGCTTGACGTGTCCTTTCTCAATGAGGTCAGCGATCGTGGCCAGTTGGGCTCCATTGGGCCGTACAAAGACGTAACTGGCCTCAATGCCCAATCGCTTGGCTTGGGCTGGATCCATCTGTTCGAGGATGCTCACGATGCGTCCTCCCCGTTTTAGGCACGGGAGGCTTTTTGTAAACGCTTCACCGCCGACGCAGTCGAAGACAAGATCGACCTTCTCAATGCGGCTCTCAAAATCCTCGTGATAATCAATCGCCACATCGGCTCCGAGGCTCTTGATGTAATCGTGTTTTTTTGTACTGGCAGTAGCGATAACCTTGGCGCCGGCCCATTTTGCAAACTGAATGGCCATCGACCCCACACCACCGCTTCCGCCCTGTATCAGCACAGTCTCGCCTCGCTTCACGTGGGCAAAATCAAACAAGGCCTGCCAAGCTGTTAGGCTGACCAGTGGGAGGGCTCCAGCCTGAGCCAGCGTGAGGTTCTTTGGCTTCCTCACCACATCGGCAGCCGTGAATGCCACAAACTCCGCATACGCCCCCCACTTCACAATTGGCTTACGAATGTATGAGAAGACTTCATCGCCAATTCGGAGGTTTTCGACATTTTTGCCAACCTTCATGACCGTACCGGCCACATCCCACCCCAAAATGATGGGGAAATCATGGGGAATCATGTCCTTAAGATACCCTTCCCGGATCTTCCAGTCGACCGGATTGACTCCGGCATAGGCGATCCGAATCAAGACCTCCCCTTCAGCAAGGGCTGGAGTGGCCATCTCGGTCATGTGGAGGTATTCGATACCCCCAAACTTTTCTAACACCATTGCTTTCATACATTTCCCTCTTTACATGGCGGCTTTCCCTACCTCATAAGCAATTGGTGAAATAAATAAAAGTCTTGATTAAATCAAGTCGCACTTTTCAGCGAAGGCAAAATCCTTTTCAGAAAGCCCTCCAACCGAATGGGTCCAGAGGGTAATTTTTACCTTTCCCCACGAGAGCCCAATATCCGGGTGGTGGTCCTCTTTTTCTGCCAGAGCCCCCACTTTATTCGTGAACTCAAGGGCATCGGCAAAATCTTTGAAGCTGTACTCCTTCTCAATGTGGTGGTCCTGCACCACATTCCAGCCCTTTAACTTCTTACACTTAACTTTCAGCAAGTCGCCTTTCAAGGCTTCCGCACCACGCATACAACCCCTCCTATTGTAACCTCTGTCCACCATCAATTGGGATGATGGCTCCCGTCATAAACTCAGGCCCCTCAATACAGAAAATGACCCCTTTGGCAATGTCCTCAGGAGTCCCGATACGCTGCAATGGGACCGAATCCACAATCTCGCGCACCATCTCCTGGCTCCACTGTGGCTGCATCAGAACAGGCCCAGGAGCGATCCCATTGACCTGAATATGGGGCGCTAATTCGCGTGCTAGACACAACGTGAGCCCAACAAGCCCTGTTTTCGAGACGAGGTACGGCAGGTAATGTAAGTAAGGGCGCCAGATGTGGGCATCGATGATGTTCACAATCTTGCCCCGCTTGGCTGCCACCATTGATTGCGCAACCTTCTGGGACAAAAAAAAGATGGCTTTCAAATTGACAGCAAGGTGGGTATCCCAATCTGCCTCGGAGATACTTTCAAAAGGCGTTTCATGGAATTGGGAAGCTGCATTGACGAGGATATCGATGGTTCCTGCCTGCTCTAAAGCTTTTGAAACAAAGCTCTCAATCTCATTGACGCTCCCCAAGTCTGCTCTCAGGCAATACACCTGGACCCCCTCTTGTGCCAGGAGCGCTGCCGTTTCTCTTGCTTCCTCTTCAGACCGATTATAGTGGAGAACGATGTTGGCCCCTTTTTTCGCCAATTCCAACGCGATCGCCTTGCCAACCCGTTTAGCCGCCCCTGTGACAAGAGCGGTTGCCCCTCTTAGTTCCATGGTTCCTCCCGCTTTGCGTACACTGTCGGATCTACCATTCCAGCCCTTTTATACGCTACCTGCCGTTCGTGACACTTATTGCAGTGTCCACAGTGGCGCCCCTCCTGAGGAGCCATGCAGGACAGGGAGAGCCCCAATGGGAGGTTTTGATGGGTGCGAAGGAGATCCTCTTTTTTTCGACTTTGCCGGAATGGGGCCTCAATGCGTATCTGAAAGCCCAATCCTGCTGATAGGGTTGAGCCAAATTGCTCAAAAAAGTCCATCGTAGCGTCGGCGAATGGGTTGTTGAAAAGTGTCCCTATGGCAATCCGAGGGACATGGTGGACACCGCACCAGACGGCTGCCACGCTAAGCAACACCACATTGCGCCCTGGCAGGTATGTTTTGCTATCAGGATCATCCTCTCGTGGAATGCCTCTGCCCGTCAAACTCCAGTGGTCTCCGTAGAGGGGCCCCATTGGAAGAGAAAGAGCGGTTATCGGCTGAATATTGGGGTTGTGGAGAGCCTGTAGGAAGGCATCTAGCGCCTTCAGCTCCGCTTTTTCCCAAATGAACCCATTCTGGACATAAATGGGGTGGACTTTTCCCTGCATCGCCATGTCGATGAGCAATGCGCAACTATCCAGTCCGCCGCTTGAAAGTACCGCAATTGACTCTCCCATCTACTCTTACATATCCTTAACTTTATATTTTCCTTTTAACCACGTTGTCTCGCCATCAGTCAATTCTAGGTTTCTAACAAATCCCCGCAGAGCCTCGATTTTTTTGGCGTCTCCCCACTCTTTTATAGTTCCTTGAAGTCGCTTAGAAGCTACTTTTGCAAAATACATACGTTCGCTGTCAGTAAGACTCTTGGCTAATGTCGCCAATTGCTTCCCCGCATACGGTGCGTCTTCTTCTGCTTGACCGGCATAAAATGTAAAGTGATCCTGTTTCTGATGTAAGGACAGAAGCTCCATTTTGTCTCTGGTCAGAACATTGTCCTTACTGGGTTTTCTATCAAAAACCAAATCCTCCTTTCTCATATTTTCAAATGCAGGGGTAACCTCTGAAGCAATTTTTTTCCTTTCATCGTCAGTAAATGCCGTCTTTCTCGCCTCTTCGCTCATGCACAGGTACATTTGAAAGAATAGTGCCGCTCTATACTGGAAGCTACGCCGTTCCACCCCTTCTGTTGCTGGTGCCCACAATGATGTATACGCTTGTTGAATGAATGCTTTCTGTTCTTCTGGCGAGGGGGGAAGCTCCGGTGTAAAAGCATCCCACGCCAACTTATCCCAAATTGAAGGATCCATATTCATGGCTATGGTACGCCTCTCGTTCTCGCTAAAAGCCCCCTTCCTCGCCTCCGTTATAGCGCGACAATTATCCTGACCGGTCGGCGACAATTATTCTGACCGGTAAAAGACCCGAACATCCAAAGTATTCCTAGACAAAAAAGGAGTACAGAGGATGCCGGG